>JAJYMP010000373.1 GCA_021786915.1 Chloroflexota bacterium | reverse complement strand
AGCGAGCGCGGCCGGCACGCATGGATCGCCGGGCAAGGCCAGGACACGCGCACGAGTTCCCCGAGGCAGATGTCAACTCGGTCGAGGACGCGGGCGCCAGAAGGACGGTGGGAGCTGCCCCATCGTCCGAGCTGCGCGGCCCCAGGGGTGAGGACCTACCCGCGGGCAGCTGTAACCGCGCTGCACCGCGCCGCCACCATGCTGTCCCTCGGCAAAGCGAGGGAAAGGGGCGACTGGACACCGGGCGGCCGGCCGATGGCCCTAGTCCGCGGGGTAGGTCGAGGCGGCGACTCAATCACCGGCAGCTTGATCGCGGCAACCAAGGTCCGCCAGCCACCATCCGGCCGACACATGCGGCGGCACCGAGTGTATCCCGCTTCCGCTACGCGTCGTTGGCGCGCCGCCGCTCATGGAATCTGTCTGCTCGCCTGCCTTGGCACAGGCCGTCGTGGCGAGCGGAAGCTGCCGGTCAGGTTCGACGGACGCCAGCGCCGCCCGACTCGTCGTCGTCATCTGACATGAGCGCAAACGCGACGCGCTTGAGCGCCTCGGCCTCGAGGGCCGCGTCGTCCTCATCCTTGCTGGTACTGGCCTCGGCTCCGCGTCCTGGCCGGCGAGCTCACCGAGGTGCGCGCTTCGCATCTGCGATTCCAGCTCGACGAGGCGCGCCAGCTTCTCGCGGCGTCCGGCGTGAAGCTCTCCGACAGCGCCGCTGCGGCGCTCCTTGCCCGCACCGAGGGTTGGGTGGCCGGCATCCGTCTAGCCGCGCTCTCGCTCTCCGGCCACCCCGACCCGGAGCGCTTCGTGGAGGAGTTCTCCGGCAGCGAGCGGAGCGTGGCGGACTACCTGCTCGCCGAGGTACTCGAACGCGAGCCTGACCCGGTGCGGCAGCTGCTGCTGCGCACATCGATCCTCGACCGCGTCAACGGCGAGCTCGCGGACCAGCTTCTCGGATCGAACGGCAATGAAGCGGCCCTGCTCGAGCTCGAGAACGCCGGAGCCTTCGTGCACTCGATGGACCGGGAGCGCTCGTGGTTCCGGTACCACGCGCTCTTCGCCGATCTCCTTCGCCTTGAGCTCCGGCGCGTGGACCCGGGCGCGATTCCGCAGCTGCACGGGACGGCGGCCGCATGGTATGCCGAGCACGGTTTCCCGATCGAGGCAATCCGCCACGCGCAGGCTGCGGGGAACTGGCCCTACGCGGCCGCGCTGGTCGGCCAGCACGGGTTCAGCATCGCGCTCGACGGCAGCTTCGCGACCGTGGGCACGCTGCTCGAGCCCTTTCCGCGAGACGCCCTCGACAACCCGGAGCTCGCCGCGTTCCTTGCCTACGGCGAGGTGATCCGACCCTCCCTCGACACCGTCATCTCGTACCTCGCCCTCGCCGAGCGGCGCGCATCCGAGGTGCCCGCGGAGCGGCGCCAGACGTTCGAGGCGATGCTCGCGGCCGCACGCCTGACGCTCGCCCGGTGGCGCGGCGACTACAGCATGGCGGTCCGCGACGTGCCGGCGCTGGTCGAGCCGACAGCGGTCGAGACGGTCAATCAGATCGCCGTCGCGAACGACCTGCACGCCGTCGCCCTCATGAGTCTCGGCATCGTCGAGGTCTGGGCGGGGATACCCGACGAGGCAGAGCGCCACCTGCGCGAAGCGGCTGATCTCGCGCGCCGAATCCGACGGCCCTATGTGGAACAGGGCTGTCTCGCGCATCTCGCCGTGGCCGTGGCTCGGCATTCGATCACCGCGGCCCGCGACCTCGCGATGCAGGCGCTGGCCATCCTCGAGCGGTACGGGTGGCTTTCGGAGCCCGTCGTTCCCATGCTGCTGGCGACGATCGGCGCGGCCGACGTGTTGCAGGGCCGGGTGGACGAAGCCCAGACCTGGCTCGATCGCGCGGAGCGGGCGTTGCGTCCCAACGTGGAGCCCACGAAGGAAATCCTCGTGCGGTACAGCCGGGGACTCCAGCGTCTCGGCCAAGGGCGGCCGAGCGACGCGGTCGCCGAGTTCGCCGAGGCACAGCGGCTCCAGTCCGTGCTGGTCGCGCCCGATCCCCTGGCAATCGCCGCCCGCGCCCTCGCGGCGCAGACCCTCGCGCGGCTGGGCGACACGGCACGAGCCCGAGCGCTGCTGACGCCTGCATCCGACGCGGACCTCCGGTTTGGGGAGACGAGGATCGCGCTCGCCGCTATCTGCCTCGCGGACCGGGATCCTCGGGGGGCCCTCGACGCGATCGCTCCTGTCCTCGACCGCAGCGCACCCGTCATCGTCGACTACTCGCTCCAACGATCTCGCCATGAGGAGCCCCGGTCGCCTCCCCATCGGGGCTATTGCGTGCTCGCCGAGACTCGCCCCGCTCCGTGCTGGGCGGCAGCCGTGTCTGCCGTCGAGCCGACCGCGGGCCGACCGCGAGCCGGAGCCGGCGGGGCTGTGCCGGACGGGCCCTGCTCGACGAAGGTCTTGGCGTTCGGGTCGTCCCGCTCTTGCGCCGGTATCGAGCAGCCACGTGCTTGCTGAGCACGCGGGGGGCGTTGACGCACGGCCAGGACCGGGCCTCCTCGACCCCGCCGAGCCACTGGCGAGACCGACCCGCGGAGGCATCCGCCTGAGCTGAGATCCGCGGTCGATGGCGAGAATGCGCTCCTGATCGAACGTATAGACTTCCGCCGGCGATGATCGACAAGGACACGTTCGAGCGGATCAAGGCCAAGCACGGACAGGTCGGGAGTTGGGCCGTGTGGGCCCAACCGCGCCCGAAGAGTCGGGCCTGGGTCGCCGACCCCGACATCCTA
>JAJYMP010000624.1 GCA_021786915.1 Chloroflexota bacterium | reverse complement strand
TCTCCGACCCCGAGCTGCACACAGGCCTGATCCTCTACGGCTTGGCGCCGTGCATCGCGATGGTCATCATCTTCACCTTCCTCGCCAAGGGGAACACCCCCATGGCCCTCGTGTTCGTCGCCCTGAACTCGATCGCCCAGATGATCCTCATCCCGGTGTACGCGCGGCTGCTGATCGGGAACGTCAACTTCGACGTCTTGGTCGTGGCCGAGAGCGTGATCCTGTACCTCGGGCTGCCGCTCGTGGCGGGGGTCGCGACGCGCATGATCGTCGTGCGGCGGCGCGGCGAGGCGGGCATGGAGGCGCTCAAGCCGGCCCTCAACGCGGTGTCGATCCTCGGCCTGCTGTTCACCCTCGTCGTCATGTTCGCGCTGAAGGGCGACCTCATCCTCCAGAGGCCCGGCATCGTCCTCGAGATGGCCATCCCGATGACGCTGTTCTTCTCGGTCATGTTCTTCACGGTGTTCCTGGTCGGCTGGCGGCTGCGCTTCCCGTACCGCGACGCGGTCGCCGTCGCCTTCAACGCCACGGGCCGCGACTTCGAGATCGCGATCGCCATCGCGATCACGGCCTTCTCGCCGACGGTCGCCCTCGCCACGGTGGTCGGGCCGCTGATCGAGGTCCCGGTGATGCTGTTCCTGGTGTGGTCCGCGATGCACCTCGCCCCGCGCCTCTTCGGGGTGAAGCCGCTGGCGGTCGTCGGCGGTGGCCTCGTCGCGGCGGCTGAGACGGCCGAGGCTCGCCCGTGACCGCGACCACCGCGCCGGAGGCGAGCACCTGTCGCGCACGCGTCGTCATCCCGGTCCCGGACGTCACCTCGGCCGTGGCTGCCGCGGCGTTGCTCGCGGACCCGACCCGGGCCTCGATCCTGCGGATGCTCGCGGACGGCGCCTACTGCGTGTGCGAGATGGCGGCCGCCCTCGGCATCGGGGAGAGCAACCTCTCGAACCACCTGGCGAGGCTGCGCCACGCGGGCCTCGTGCGTGCAACCCGCAACGAGGCGAACCTGCGGTTCACGTACTACGAGCGGGACGAGGCTGCGATGGCGTCGTTCCGCGGGGCGCTCGTTGACGTCCTTCGCTGAGCACGCTCGCCCAGCGACGAGGCCCGCTGGACCGGCCACGTTGCCGATGTGACAGTAGCTGCTGTGATGAATTACTCGGACGCACCGGAGCCCCCCGGCTACCCTCGCGTCCGCATCGCATCCTGTGGCCCGGGCGCAACTCGATCGAGCGCGTACCTCTGCCCACGTGGAAGGCCGGTAGCTCCTCGTGGAGATGCTCCTCCTCCTGACGCCGCTCCTTTTCGGCTTGTCGTTCCTCTCTGGCATGTCGGGCTCGGCGTGGCGTTCATCGCCATCCCCGTGCTGGGCCTCTTCGGCCTTCGACCTGAAGGACGTCATCCAGCCCCGGGCGCTGCTGCTCAACGGGCTGACGGCCACCAGCGGCGCGATCGCCTTCTGGCGGGCCGGCATAGTCGACAAGCGGGGTGCCCTGATCCTGGTGATCGTCACGACGATCGGGGCGCCGCTTGGCGTCTGGCTTTTCCAGTTCGCCTCGACCGATCTTGGGTGGTGGCTGTACGTCGGGGTCCTCATCTTCCTCGCTGCCCGCATGGCTCTCCCGAAGAGCGCCTCGACCGAGGCCGTCGCCGAGATCGCCGACGCCTCGCGGGCGAAGGCGGCGGGAGCTGCCGTCCCGATCTCGGTGTTCGCCGGCTTCCTCGGCGTCGGGCCGGGCTTCCTCCTGATGCCCACCCTCACCCTCGTCGGATACAGCGCGCGCCTGGCCGCCGCCACGAACTCGGTCGCGGTGCCGCTCCCCTAGTTCTCGGCCTTCGCCTCGCACCTGCCGACGGCCACCTTCGACTGGCCGACCGTGATCGTCACCTCGATCTCCTCGGTGATCGGGGCCTGGCTCGGGGCCCGCTTCACGGCCGAGCGCGTGAAGAGTGGAACGCTGTCGCGGATCTTTGCGATCGCGCTCGTCGCGCTCGCCGTGCAGCGCGCGTGGATCCTGGTCGCACGACCCTCCATCGCGAGCACACCCCCGCGCCGGTCCACATCCACGAGGCGGAAGCGGCCCCAGGAAGCCGGACGCGGGTCCGCGGCGCTCCTTGGGACGGCGTCCTCACTGCGACGCCGGACGACGACGTCGACGGGCCGAGCACCACAATTACCCGGAACCCTTGCCCGAGGCCTCGACCTGAACCATGCTCCTGACGAGCCATGCCAATCCTGGGGAGGTCCGCCATGTCGCGTGAGCTGCCGGTCCTGGACGTCCTGCGGATGAGCCTGCCAGCACCCGACGTGAACGACGCGACCGCCGTTGCGGCGCTGCTCGCCGATCCGATCCGGGCGAGCATCGTGCGGATGCTCCGCGATGGGCCGGTCTGCGTTTGCGAGATGGCGGCCGCACTCGGGTCCCGGGAGAACAACGTCAGCAACCACCTGGCCCGGCTCAGGGAGGCGGGTCTCGTGCGCGCAAGCCGCGTCGGGGCCGACACCCGGCGGGTCTACTACGAGCGCGACGACGAGGCCTGCCGACGCGCCGTCGATGCGCTCGCCGAGCTGCTTCGGTGACCGCCATCGAGTAGTAAGCGCCATCATCGGCTCCCCGTCGAACCGGAGCTGTCATGGCCGTTCGACTGCTCTGGTCATGACATCCGGCCCTGAGACCTGTCATGGACAGATGACACACTATTGGATGAGAGGTATTGCACCATCGTCCCGTGCCTTTCTCGGCCCGGGCTCCGGTCCTCGGGGCCCGGGCCTCCGCCTGACCCGGCCTGA
>JAJYMP010000570.1 GCA_021786915.1 Chloroflexota bacterium | reverse complement strand
AAGCATCGATCGACTTCCTCCAGCAGAACCGCAGCGACCGGATGCGCCTGGGCGAACTCGCGGATCGTCCGGACGATCTCGGAGGGGTTCTCGTAATCCGGCACGACGTGCGTGAGCCGAGGGCGCGCCGCGGGAGCGTGCGGCGAGAGGACCAGCACCGAGAGCTCCGGCCGAGCCCCCCACTCCCGCAAGAGGTGGTCGAGGTCGCCCCGCCGCCCCGAGGGTCTACGGAACTCCAGCGCTCCGCGAGCGACCTCCAGGACCTTCTGGACCTGCTCGATCTGGAACGGTTTGCGTATGTAGTCGAACGCACCGGCCTTCAGCGCCTCTACCGCGGTCTCGACCGTGGCGAAGCCCGTGACCATCACGACGAGGGTCTGAGGCCAACGCGTCCGGACCTCCTTCAGCAGTTCGAGACCGCTGCGCCGCGGCATCTTGAGATCGGTGAAGACGACGTCGACGTCCCGAGCCTCGAGCTCTTCGAGCGCTTTGGGCACCGAAGGGGCGATGGCGACCTCGTGGCCGTCCGCCTCGAGAAGGTCACCGAGCTCCTGCCGGAAGACCGCGTCGTCGTCGACCACGAGGATGCGCATGTGGCCGCGGGAAGTGGCGAACGCCCCATCACCCTTACGCAGCACGCCGGAGGTCGACTGGTCGCGTGTCGAGGAGGGAGAGGAGGGTGTCACGGGTTCGCCTCCGCGCGGACGAGCGGGAGACGGACGGTGAATCGGGCACCGCTCTCCGGCACGTTCGCGACGGAGATGGTCCCTTGGTGGCTCTGGACGATGCCGTGGCAGATGGCGAGACCCAACCCCGTGCCCTTCCCTTCCGGCTTGGTCGTGAAGAACGGCTCGAAGATGTGCGGTAGCGCGCGGGCCGGGATCCCGCTGCCGCTGTCTGTGACCTCGACCACGGCCTCGTTCCCGTCACCGTGCACCTCGACGAAGATACGGCCGGGGCCGTCGATCGCCTCGTAGGCGTTGTTCAGCAGATTCGTCAGCACTTGGATCAACTGGCCCCGATCGCCGCGGATCGGCCACGGCCCGGGGGCGTAGCGCGTGTCGATCTCGACGTCCGCGCTCTGCTTCCCGCGCACAAACTCCACCGCGTCGCGCGCGACTTGGGCGAGGTCCAGCGAGCTGAAGTTCGGCTCGGACCGACGGGCGAAATCGAGCAGGCCCCGGACGATCCGGTCCGCGCTCTCCACCTGAGAGGTGATCGTGTCGATCCGAGAGCGCATCCAGGGATCCGGGGTGCGACGACGGATGCTCTCGGCGACGAGCATGACGTTGGCTAGGGGAGTGTTGATCTCGTGAGCCACGCCGGCGGCGAGTTGGCCAATCGAAGCGAGGCGATCGCTATGGGCGGCGGACTGCTCCCACCGGCGCCGTTCCGATAGATCGACCGCGACGCCAACGTAGTGGGTGACCTCGTTCTGATCGTTCGTAACGGCGGTGATCGTGAGGAGGACGGGGCGCTCCCGGCCGCGCCGGTCCCGGTTCATGATCTCGCCGGACCAGTGACCGATCGCGGGGTTCAGCAGATCGGCCCACATTCGTTCGTAGATCTCGGGACGGCTCCGGCGGCTGCGAACGAGGTTCGGCTTCCGGCCTATGCACTCCGCGCGCGAGTATCCATAGATCTGCTCGAACGCCGGATTTACGTCGATGAGGACTCCCTCGCGATCGGTGATTTCCATCGCGTTCGAGCTGGTCAGGAACGCCTCGTAGAAGAGGCGGCCCTGCTCCTCGTCCTTCGTGCCTTGGACCGGCACGACCGTCAAGAGCCACTTCCCGATGGGTCCGTTCCGCACGTAGATGTCCAGGTGGTTTGCGCTGCTCGCGGGCCGGCGACCCGGGCGAACGATCCGAGCGCGGTAGGATCGATCCGGGCTTGGCTCGGAGGCGATAATTGCTCGGAGACCGGGATCGTCCGTCCATCCCGGTATCCGGTCCACGGAGGCCGGCGCCGGGCGGATATCCGGCGCCACCAGTACATCGAAGCGGGGGTTCCGCCAGACGATCCGGCCCTCGGGGCTCACGAGCGCGACACCATACGGGAGCTCGTTGAGGAGTTCGGGCGCGAATGCTTCGATCGGCTCCATGCGGGGTCCCGCTCGCTTCGGGTTAAGAACGGGGATTATACAGTGTCGCTAGGTCAACTCCATCGCACTGGAGGATTATACCCTGAAGCCCGCCCTCTCTCAAGGTCGGTGATGCCGCGCCCTATCGTCCTCGTCGCTGAGACCTCGAGCCTTGGCGCGGCTCTGCTCGGCCTGCTCGAAGCGGAGGGATACTCGATACGATCCGTTCCGAGCGCGAGGGCAGCGCAGGCCGTTCTCCGTCGACCCGGGAGTGAGGAAGCGATATTGGTCGTGGCCAGCAATGCCTGGAGCTCGGAGACCGTAACCCGGTGGACCGCGGGTGCGCTGGGCCCCCGGCCGCTCGTCCTGGTCGGAACTCGGGACGCACACCAACGTAGTCACGGGGATCTCTACGTCATCCATCTACCGGTGCGCCCGGCCCAGCTTCTGTCGGTCGTGCATCGTGCGGCCAGCGAACCCGTGATGGGCGGCCCAGCGCCCGCGCGCTCGGGCTCCCTGCGGAAGGAGTCGAGGTCGCGCCGAACGGTGGGCTCGCGCGAATGAGCTAATGCCTAGACTTCGGTTGACCTGAGGCTCATGTATCGTGCGGGCAACGTTCGCCGCACGGTGCGTTCATGTCTGCCTCCAATAGTTCCAGCGCTCCAGCTACCAATGGCCCCCCGCCTCCATCGGGAGCCACCCTTCGCCGTG
>JAJYMP010000074.1 GCA_021786915.1 Chloroflexota bacterium | reverse complement strand
GCCGCACCCCGGCGAGCGTCCTCTTCGCCGGCCAGCCCGCGTACCTCGCGCAGATGGGAGCATGAGACGATGACCGACATGACGACGGACCTGTCCGGCCGGAACGTGGGCCGGAAGACCTAGGGCACGACCGGGCCGACGATCGGAGGGGCAGATCGAATGGATCCACTCTCAGCCGGAAGTGCAGTCGTGACAATCGGACAAGGTGGTCTCGCGTTCCTCGGATTCGTCCGCGATCACCTGGGCCACAACGATGTCATTGCGGCGATGTTCGACGCGGACGGCGCCCGGCTTGAGGGTCACGAGCTTGTCAGCGTCGAGAAGATCACCGTCACGAACCAGGACAACGGATGGGTATATCGGGTTCAACCGGTCGAAGGGTTCACGTTCGTCGCGTTTGCGGTACATCCCGCCGCCGAGTTGCTGTTCGAGACGATGTCGGGAGACGGGCCCAACCCAACGACAAAGCACTGGCGCTGGGTCGCTCCGCGGCGATCCGGTCAGATCGAGAACCTGGGCTGGGGTGGGCCCAACCTCGTGGTCCCGTTCATCGTGGTCGGGTATCGATCCAAAGCGCTTGTCGGCTACTTTGAGCACGCACCCATTCGAGCGTGACCCACCAAGGTCCGCTACAAACCCGAGCGGTAGCCCTCCTTCAACAAGGAATGGGGTGGGCGGAAACCGACACGATGACCACATCGTGCGGGGACCTGTAGGCCAGCCTGACAAGAACGAGCGACGCGTATGAATCGGCGCGGCCCCGCGACGAAGGCACGACGTCTGAGTTTGCGAGTCCGCCCGACCACGCGGCGGGTTGTGTCGGCGTTCATGATGTTGTGGGTGAGCACGAAAGGTGCCGAGAGATCGCCACGAACGGTGCAGAGGCGATCGAGGTCAGCCGAGCATAGGCGATCCCTCCCGGCCTGACGGGACGTGGGCCCGCATCCGATAGCTCTGGCCCTTGATGTTGACGACCGTGGCGTGGTGCAGCAGCCGGTCGAGGATGGCCGTCGCGACGACCTGGTCGGCGAACACCGCTCCCCAGTCACCGAAGCCGCGATTGCTGGTCAGCACGATCGAGCCGCGCTCGTAACGGCGGCTCACGACCTGGAAGATCCAGTGGGCCGACGTGGCGTCCATCGGCAGGTAGCCGAGCTCGTCGATCACGAGCACCGACGGCCCGGTGTACGTCCGCATCTTCGACGTCCAGCTGCCCTCGAGATGGGCCGCCGTCAGCGCGGCCACGAGGTCGGCGGCGGTCGTGAAGTAGGTCCGGTAGCCGGCCTCGGTGGCGGCGATCCCGAGGGCGATCGCAAGATGCGACTTCCCGACCCCGGGCGGTCCCAGGAACAGCGCGTTGCGGCGCTCCTCGACGAAGCGCAGGGTCGACAGCTCGGCGATGACGGCCCGGTCGATCGAGGGCTGGAAGTCGAACTCGAACTGGCTCAAACGCTTGTCGAGCGGGTAGTGGGCGAAGCGCAGGCGACCCGACAGCCGGCGCGCACTGGTCGCCTCGACCTCGGCCGCCAGGAGGCGCTCGATGACCTCGACCGGGGCAGCGCTCTCGGCGGTCGCCCGCTCGAGCTCCGAGGCCAGGCGCTCCGACACCGTCGAGAGGCCGAGATAGGCGAGGTGCTCGCGCAGGCGGGCATAGGCAGTCGCGGTCCGTGACTCGGTGGCCCGGCTCATCGGACGAGCTCGGCGTAGCTGTCGAGGCCCCGGACCTCGACCGCCTCGCCGGCGGCAGCGGCCGTCTGTGGGCGGCTGACCGGGGTCGGGACCGGCACGAGCGTGTCCAGGCCGTCCATCCGGGCCAGGAGGCGGCGGCTGACGGGCGTCAGCAGCGGCCGTTCGGCCGACCAGGCCTCGCCGACGACCCGCTTGGTCGTCCGGTGACGGCGCGTCGCGATGACCTCGAGCGCCCAGCGCCGCGCCTGCCCGTCGTACCAGGCGAGGGTCGGCCGTTCCGGGAAGGGCTGGCCCGTGAGCCAGGCGAGGAAGTCCTCCTTGACCTCGCGGATGATCCTTTCCACCTTGCCCTTGGTCTTCGCCCGGTACGCCCGACAGGCCTTCGGCCGGGTGCCGAGCAGGGCCGCGGTATCGACCCACTCGGGCGCGAAGATCGGGCGGTCGTCGGCGCGTCTGCCGACCACCAGCGCGGTGTCGCGGTCGGTCAGGACCTCGGCCGTCGCGCCACCCAGGTCGTCGACGCAGCGGACGATCCGCTCGAGCGTCGTGGGCCTCGTCTTGTCGGTCGCGAAGCGGACCGCGACCATCCGGGAATAGCCCAGGATCGCCACCCAGGCGTACAGCTCCAGCGCGCCGTCGCCGAGCGGCCAGACCCCGCAGTCGGTCCAGTCGCCCTGGGTCTGGAGGGCAGGATCCGTCTCGAACCGGATCTCGGGCTCGGCCTCGTCGCGTGGCCGGAGCTCGATGATCCGGCGGCGCACGCTGGTGTACGAGCCGCCATAGCCGTACCCGTCCCGGAGCTCGCGGTGGAGGACCGTCGCGCGCAGGTTGGGGCAGACGGCCAGGCGCCGCTCGATGTGGGCGAGCTGGGCGGCACTCAGCTCCGCCGGCCGCAGCCGTGGCCGGTATCTCGGCGGCTCGCCGGCGGTCGCGTAGCGCTTGGCCGTCCGCCAGTTGAGCCCGAACTCGCGGGCGAGGGCGGCGATCGTCCAGCCATGGCGGTGAAGCACGTGCAGTTCCATCCAGGTGTCCTCTCTATGAAGAAGGGCCGGCCGTCAAGACCCGGGTCTGACGATCGGGTATCTCGATGGTGGGGGGAGTCGTGC
>JAJYMP010000267.1 GCA_021786915.1 Chloroflexota bacterium | reverse complement strand
GACCGATCACCCCCCAGCCCGGACACGCGGCGTGCCCACTCGCGCGGGCGTCGCTCGGCGTCGTAGATGGCCGGCCTCATGCCTCGCCGTTGGGCTTCGGTCGCCAGCCAAGCCGAAGTCATACCCTTGCCCACCCCAGGCGCGCCGTAGGCGAGGTTTGGGCCGTCGGGTTCGAGCATGTCGAGCAGTAACGGCCGTGGTGCCTCGTCGCTGATGTCGGCGAGGGTTCGCCATGTGACGATCTCGCCGTCGACGGTCTCGACGTGGGCTGGTTCGTAGCCGTCGAGGTCGACTGCATCCGGCTGTGGCCGACCGCGCCCGTCCACCAGCGCGGGCGCACCCGGCCCCTGCTGCTGGTCGGCGCACCGTTGACCGTTGCCCGGTCGGTCGATCGGTGGCAACTGATTGAGGGTGACCGCGTTCTCCTCGACAGGTGGCGCCGGCGCGTCCTGGGCCAGCCGGTCGCTGAGGTCGTGAAGCTCGGCCGCGAGCCGGTCGGCCTCGGCCGCTGCCCGTAGGTCTCGCTCGATGCGCGCGAGCAGTTCCGGCGTGCGGACCAGCCGGCCCCACATCTCGCGCTTGTCCGCCGGTTGGAGCGCCAGCCATGCCGGACCGTTCGGGAGATCCGCCACGTGCTCGGCCGTGACCGGGGCTGCTTGCGTACTTGCGCAAGTAGTTGTGGTATGATCCGTCATGGATGGGTTCTCCTGGCGGGTGGGGCCGGCTCCCTCGGGGGCCGGCCTCTTGCTGTGCGGGCCGGTCATGCCTGGGCACCTCCACGGGCTAGGCTCGACTTGAGGGCGAGCGCCTGCATGTGCGATCGGAGCGCAGCTTTGGCCCGACGCTCGCGTTCGGTGTCGTCGAGCTGCAGATCGGGGTCGACCTGGTGGACGAACCGCGCGAGGAAGCCTCGGCGGGCAGGGCCGACGATCTCCGCAGGCGTGTAGAGCGCAGCTCGGGCAAAGCCTCCGGCGCGCGCGCGCATCTGGCGCTGCTCGGGTGTCACCGGTTCGCCTTCGTCACCGCGGCGGCCTGCGCGTCGCGCTCCTGCGCGATCGCGTAGATGGCGGCGTACATCTCGGGTCGGACTCGGCGGCGGCCCGCGAAGCTGTCACACATGTGTGAGTGAGACATCCCTAGCCGGTCGGCGATCGCGGCCTCGGAGACACCAGCCGCGAAAGCCAGCATCTTTAGGCGCAGGGCGTCACCGGGGGGAACACGCGGATTGGACATGGCGAAACTCCCGTGCACGCTGCCGGGTCGGGGGTTTCGTCGTCAGGCGGGGCCGAGGGTTGGCACCAGGCGGTCACGGGCTCGGCGGCCCGGCCTACCTGTGTCCCTCAGTGGGCCTGCATCCCGCGGTCACGGGACGGTCCACCAGCACCGCGCTCAAGGTAGTTCGCGCGCCGCTCCACTCAAATATCCCCTACACCATGAGCGGTCGCGCGGCGGGCCTGGTGTCCCGCCTCACAGGGAGCATCATCCCACGGCCGTTCGTCCGTCATCAAGGGACGTTTCCCCGGTTGCCACATGACAACCATTTGGGCGGGGAGGGTGTCGGGCTCGGGAGGGGTCGGGCGCGCAGTTGGGGATGTGCGTCTGAGCTAGTAAGTGTTGCGTCCCTCGCTCCGAGCGACGTACGCAACACTTAGCGTGTACCACGGCGGGCCGAACCGCTGGGGGAGCCGCTTGTCCAGGTAGCCCGCCCGCCATAGCGAGTCGGTGGCACGCCGGATGCTCTCGTACTCCGCGCGGGTGGGCCGACGATCCCCGAAGCAGGCGGCGGCGAGGTCGCGTACCTGGATACCATCGGCGCGGTGGTCCGCGTGCGTCTCGCCGAACCGCTCCATCTCCTCGAGCACGAACCGCTGCACCGTACCGAGTCCGCGGCTCACAGTCGGTCGCCCGGGCTCATCTTCCGGCCGGCCTCGATGGCGCGCTCGGCGGCAGTCGATGCTGCGTAGCGGTTCAGCATCGCGCGCGAGCGCCAGCCGGCCAGCCGCATCAAGTCGCCTTCCTGCATCCCCTCGCTCAGCATCGCGTGCGCGTAGGCGTGTCGGAACTGGTGCGGGTGGGCGTGCGCCACACCAGCGGCGGCACCATGTGCCTCCACCATCCCGCCGATCCCGCTGTCCGTGAACCGACCGTGTACACCGAGCCAGAGCCACGGCAGGTCGGCGTGCGGGTGATCGCGTCGTGCCCGCAGGTAGCGGTCGAGCGCCTGCACCGTCCTGGCACCGATCGGGACGATCCGCTCTCGGCGTCCCTTGCCCATGACGCGGACGAACCGCTGATCGAGATCAACGTCGTGGGCGTTGGGGTCGGCCGGGTTCCAGCGTAGGCCGGCAATCTCCGCGCGGCGGGCGCCCGTGTCCATGAACACCCTCAGGATCGCGGTATCGCGCAGGCTGGCGAAGTCCTTGCCCGCGGCGTCGGCGAGGATCGCCCGGAGCTGGGAGTCCCGAAGGACGGCGGGCGGCGTCTCCGGAATCCGCGGCGGCGTCATCTTCGCCATCGGGGACACGGACGCCAGCCCTTCGTCAATCGCCCACCGGAAGAACGCCTGAGCGCCCCGGAAGCGCGCGGCGGCGGTCGCTGGCTTGAAACGGTCGAGCAGGTCGGTAATCCATGCCTCGACGTGCTCGCGGCGGACCGCGCCAACTTCGGCGGGCATCCCCTGCGCGGCAAGGTATCGCGCCATCCGCTCGGCGCTGTCGACGTAGATCTTGGTGGTGGCGGGGGAGAGGTTGCGGGCCCGGCAGTGGCGCCCGAAGCTCGCCACGTCCTCCATGAGCGG
>JAJYMP010000735.1 GCA_021786915.1 Chloroflexota bacterium | reverse complement strand
ATCGAGCGGGTGCTCGACCGGCTGTTTCTCGGGGGCGAGCCGCTCCCCTACCCGCCCGGGGCGGTCGTCTCGGCGACCGGGACGGACAAGAAGCACGCGGGGGGCCGCCTGCGCTGGGTCCTGCCCACCGCGGACGGCTACGTCACTCGTGACGACATCCCGGAGCCGCCGGTCCGCGAGGTGGTCGGCGGGGTTCTGGCCGGGCGAAGAGGGGGAGCCTCGTGACGCGAGTGCTGGTGCTCCAAGGGCCGAACCTGAACCTGCTCGGGACGCGGGAGCCGGAGATCTACGGCCACGACACGCTCGAGTCGATCCACCAGAGGCTCGCCGCTCGGGCCGCAGAGCTGGGCATCGACATCGCGTTCTTCCAGTCGAACCACGAGGGCGGGCTGATCGACCGCCTCCACCAGCTCGACTTCGACGTCGTCATCGTCAACGCCGCCGGCTACACGCACACCTCGGTCGCCCTGCGCGACGCGCTGCTCGCGGTCCATCGCCCCTTCTGGGAGGTCCACCTCTCGGACCCCTGGTCGCGCGACGAGTTCCGCAAGACCAACTTCCTCCACGATATCGCCAGCGCGACGATCGCGGGCCACGGGGCCCGCGGCTACACCGAGGCGCTCGAGCAGATCGCCGCCCAGTTCCCGCGGGACGCAGCGTGAGCGGCACCACGATGAACGGCCGGCCGCGTCGCCCGACTCCCGCCGAGCGCGAGGTCGCCGCCGAGGAGCTCTCGCGCGTCCGGGACGAGATCGACGCGCTCGACAAGGAGCTCGTGGAGCTGCTCAACCGGCGGGCGGCGCTCGGCCGCCAGGCCGGGCGGGCGAAGGCGCTCGCAGGGCGGCGGGCGGTCCACGACCCCGAGCGGGAGCGCGAGGTGCTCCTCCGCGTGGCGATGGCGAACGGCGGGCCGCTCAGCCAGGCGGACATGCTCTCGATCTACCGGCGCATCGTCGCTGCGACGCGAGGCGTGGAGCACCGGGACCGTGACCGGCGACCCGACGCCGGCTGACGCCGGGGGCGAGCTGCTCGTCCCCGTGGCCGGCGCCCTGGCCCGCCCCGATCCACGCGTCCTGCCCGCCGCGCCGGTCACCCGTTTCGCGCCCGCCCCGACCGGGCTCCTGCACCTGGGCCACCTCGTGAACGCGCTCTACGTGTGGGGGATCGCCCGCGCGACCGGCGGCCGGGTGGTGCTGCGGATCGAGGACCACGACCGGCAGCGCTCGCGACCGCAGTACGAGGCGGCGCTGCTCGATGACCTCGAGCGGCTTGGCCTCGTGCCCGACGAGCCCTCCCCGGTCGCGTTCCGGAGCGGCGTCACGTCGTACCGACAGTCAGACAGCGGGGCCGTCTACGCGGCGGCGCTCGAGGGACTCCGGCGCGCGGGGCTCGTCTACGCCTGCTCGTGCACGCGCACGACGCTCGCCGGCTGGGAGGCGGCGGTCGGGCGGCCATGGCGCGGGATCGGGTGCCCCGGCTCGTGCCGCAACCTCGGGCTCGACGAAGCGGCGGCCTGGGCGGCATCGCCGTCCGCGCCGGGGCTCGGACTGCGCGTCGCGGTGGGCGCCGGGTCGGAGCGCTGGGTGGACCTGCTCGCCGGCCCGCTGTCCGAGGAGCCCGCCGCGGCCGGCGACCCGCTGGTCCGGGACCGGGTGGGCAACTGGACCTACGCGTTCTGCGTGGTCGTCGATGACATGCGCCACGGCGTCGACCTCGTCATCCGCGGCCGCGACCTGCTCGACGCGACGCCCGTCCAGCTGCGTCTCGCCCGGCTGCTCGGCCGCCCGGCGGCGCCGGTCTTCCTCCACCACCCGCTCGTGCGCCGGGTCTCGGGCCAGAAGCTGTCCAAGGCGGAGGGCGACACGGCGGTGCGCGCGATGCTCGACGCGGGAGCGACGCCGGCCCAGCTGTTCGGCCGGGCCGCCCGGCTGGCGGGACTCCGCGAGGACGGGACCGCCATGGAGCCGGAGGCGCTCGCCGCCCTGTTCGCGGGCGGTTGACGGCTGGGCGCCGCAGAACGAACGATTGGCCGGGTCCGGACGTCCATCCTTCCGCACGAGCGGAGGTGACGCGGTGGAGGGACTGGTGCGAGTGGGTTCCGGCGGCTTGATCGAGGACGATGCCATCCGGGCCATGCTGTTCGCACGCCTCGACGACGCCCGCCGGCTCGCGATCCACATCCTGCGTGACGTGACCCTGGCCGAGGACGCGGTCCAGGAGGCAGCCTGCCTCGCCTGGGCGCGGCGTGGAGGCCTCCGGGACCGAGCGAGCGTCGACGGCTGGTTCACCCGGATCCTCGTCAACGTCTGCCGCGACGAGCTCCGCCGCCAGGCGCGTCGTCCGAGGCTCGTGGCGCTCGACCCGGAGCTTGATGATCCGCCCTCGCGCGGCGGCGGTGTGGGGGCGCCCGAGAGCGACCTCGGGGCGGCCATCCGACGCCTGAACCCCGACGAGCAGGTGCTCGTAGCGCTCCGGTTCGGCCAGGAGCGGACCGTGCCGGAGATCGCAGTCCTGCTCGGCGTGCCGGAGGGGACGGTCAAGTCTCGCCTCCACGCCTGCCTCCGCCACCTTCGGGCCGCGCTCGATGCTGAGCGGCGCGCCGGGGAGAACCTCCGATGACCGACGACGATCTCGAGGCGCGGCTGCGCGCCCACTACCGCGCCATCGACGTGCCCGCGCCGCCGACCCGATGGCACGACCGCGTCGATGCCGCCCTGCGCCTGCGGGATCCGCGGCGAGGCGCCAACCCGCGGCTGCGCTCCACGCTCGCGGTGGCCGCTGTGATCGTGGTGGTCGT
>JAJYMP010000666.1 GCA_021786915.1 Chloroflexota bacterium | reverse complement strand
GGTGGGAGGGGAGGCTAGGGTGGGCGGCGGGAGGCCTCGGCTACTCCACCGCTGCGATGCCCGTCTGCTCGACGACACCGCCGGTGTCGTCGGGGACGGCGAAGCTGTGCTCCGGGAGCCAGGTCAGGGCGACCTCCTCGCCGGGCGACCAGAGCTCGGCCTTGGTGGCCCGCTCAACGTTCTGCTCGAACACCGTGAGCTGGCGTGCGTCCCCGAGCTCCACGATGTACTGGGTGCTGACGCCGATGTAGGACGAGTGGCGGACGATGCCGTCGAGCCGGTTGTACTGGCCCCCGATCTGCTCGGTGCGCGCCTTGAGCCGGATCTTCTCGGGCCGGACGCCCAGCGCGACCGGTCCGCTCTGGCCGTCGAGCAGCGCACGCGGGGCGCGCGCGGCGTGGCCGTCGGGGAGGCGCAGGATCGCGTAGTTGTCCGCGGTGCCCTCGCTCTTGACCGGGATCAGGTTGCTCACGCCCAGGAAGCCGGCCACGAAGCGCGTCTTCGGCCGCTCGTACAGCGCCTCGGGCTCGCCCAGCTGCTCGTAGTGGCCCTTGTTCATCACGGCGATGCGATCGGACATCGTCATCGCCTCCTCCTGGTCGTGGGTCACGTAGATGAACGTGATCCCGACCTCCTGCTGGATGCGCTTGAGCTCCACCTGCATCTGCTTGCGCAGCTTGAGGTCGAGGGCGCCCAGCGGCTCGTCGAGGAGCAGCACGCTCGGCCGGTTGATGAGGGCGCGCGCGAGCGCGACGCGCTGGGCCTGGCCGCCCGAGATCTGGCCGGGCTTGCGGTGCTCGTAGCCTGTCAGCTGGACCAGCTCGAGCGCCTCCGCCACGCGCCGCTTGATCTCGTCGGCCTTGACACCGCGGCGCTTGAGGCCGAAGGCGATGTTGTCCTCGATCGAGAGGTGCGGGAAGAGGGCGTAGTTCTGGAAGACGGTGTTGACGTTGCGCTTGTAGGGCGGGAGCCAGGTCACGTCCTGGCCGTGCAGCTCGATGAGGCCCGAGGTGGGCTCCTCGAAGCCCCCGAGCATCCGCAGCGTGGTCGTCTTGCCGCAGCCCGACGGGCCGAGGAGCGAGAAGAACTCGCCGTCGCGAACCTCGAGGTTGATCGCGTCGACGGCGACGAAATCGCCGAACCGCTTGGTCACGTCGACGAGCCGGACCTCGATGTCTGCCACGCTCGGCCACTCCTGAACTGCCTGCCGGGAAGGGGGATGCCGCGAACGGCGAGTCGGTGTGACGGGGTAGGGCCGCTGCTGTCCGCAAAGGCTGCCGAAGTACAGTAGGGGAACGCGGGCGAACAATAGGCATGGGTCCACACGGTGTCAAATGGCCCGGGCGAACCCGTGCCGTCAGGTGCACTGGGCGGGACGAAGGTCCCGATTGGGACCTCGGCCTCGCCATCCCGCACCACCCCGGCGCGTGTCGGGGCCGGGCCCCAGGCCGCGGCGCAGCCCTCGCCTGCCGCTCGCGACCAATCGCTGCGCCCGGCGTGACGGTCCCGCCGCGGCTGAGCGGCGGCGCCCTTCGCCCGCGGACGGTACGATTCGCGGTCCCGACGTTCCCGGCGTCCTTCCCGCCGGCGCCCATCGTCCCGATCAGCGAGGAAGCCGCCATGACCGCGCTCTCCGAGGCAGCCGTCCTCGACGCCCTCCGCACCGTCCAGGAGCCCGAGCTGGGCGGTGACCTCGTGACCCGCAACATGGTCCGCGACCTCGCGATCACGGGCTCCGACGTCGCCTTCACCATCGAGCTGACCACGCCGGCCTGCCCGCTCAAGGACCAGATCGAGGGCGAGGTCCGCAAGGCGCTCCTGCCGCTCGGCGTCCAGGGGCTCGCGATCGAGTGGGGGGCGACCGTCCGCCGCGCCTCCCCGCGCACCGCGGAGCAGCTGATCCCCGGCGTCAAGAACGTGATCGCCGTGGCGTCGGGCAAGGGCGGCGTGGGCAAGAGCACCGTGTCGGTGAACCTCGCCGTGGCGCTGGCCAGGGCGGGCGCCAGCGTGGGGCTGCTCGACGCCGACATCACCGGGCCCAACATCCCGATGATGCTGGGCATCGACGGGCAGCCCAGCGCGAGCGCGAACAACAAGATCATCCCGCTCGAGCGCCACGGCGTGAAGGCGATCTCGATCCAGTTCTTCGTCCCGGAGGGCCAGCCCATCGTGTGGCGCGGGCCGCTCATCGGCGGCGCGATCAGCCAGTTCCTGCGCGACGTGGAGTGGGGCGAGCTCGACTACCTGGTGGTGGACCTGCCGCCCGGCACGTCGGACGCGCAGCTCACCCTCGCCCAGGCGGTACCGATCAGCGGCACCGTGCTCGTGACGACGCCCCAGGACGTGGCGCTGTCCGACGTGGGCAAGGCGCTCGCGATGCTCCAGCGGCTCAACGTGCCGATCATCGGGGTGGTCGAGAACATGAGCGCCTTCGTCTGCCCGCACTGCGGCGAGGCGACCGAGATCTTCGGGCGCGGCGGCGGCGAGACGTTCGCCGCCCAGCACGGCCTCCAGTTCCTGGGCAAGGTGCCGATCGACGTGACCGTCCGGCAGGGCGGCGACGCGGGCGTGCCCGCGGTCGCCCAGCGGGAGCCCGGGCCGGCGGCGCAGGCGCTCGAGCACGTGGCGGGCCTCGTCGCAGCATCCATGAGCGTCCGCGCGGCGAACGCGTCGACCCCGGTGCTGACGATCAGCTAGCTAGTATCCCGTCCCTGGGGTCGCACCCTGGTTGCCGCCCGGGGCCCTCGCCGCGCGCCGGCGGCTGAGTCGTGCTGGGGTCGCCGCGCGCGGCGGCGTGCGCG
>JAJYMP010000385.1 GCA_021786915.1 Chloroflexota bacterium | reverse complement strand
CCCTGACGCCGCAATCGGCGGGGGAGGGCACGCAGGTCTACGTCAGGGACCTCAACGCCGGCACGACGCAGCAGGTGAGCCTGGGGCCTGCCGGGCAGTCACCGCAGGGCTCGTCGAGCCAGCCGTCCATCTCGGACGACGGCGAGTTCGTCGCCTTCGTCTCGACCGCGGCGAACTTCCTCTCGGGCCAGGGTGCGGGCATCGCGCAGGTCTACCGTCGCGATGTCGGCGCCGGCCACACGGTGCTCGTGTCGGCCCAGGACGACGGCACCCCGACGCCGGCGACCACGGGCCAGCCGAGCATCTCGCGCGACGGCCGGATGGTCGCCTACGTGGTGGTCGGGCCCCTGCTGACCGCCGCCTTCCTGACTCGCGAGTCGAGCTCGATCGTGCTCCGCGATGTGACCTCGGGGCAGAACGCCTACATCTCCGTGACGCCGGCGGGCGGGCAGAGCAACTCGATCAGCCGCAACCCGAAGGTGGGCGGAGCGGGGCGGTTCGTGGCCTTCGCCTCGACCGGCGCGGACCTGGTTGCCGGCGACAACAACAAGCAGGCCGACGTCTTCCTCCGCGACCTGCCGCCCGTCCCCAGGCTGAACCCGCCGGCGATCGACTTCGGGACGCGGGCGGTGGGCGTGGCCTCGGCAGCGACCGCCGCAGGGGTGCTCACCAATGGCGGCTGGGGACCGCTGGCCGTCAAGCCCGCGACGGTGGGCGGCACGAATGCCGGTGACTTCTCGGTGCTGGCCGACGGCTGCCAGGGTCTCAGCCTCTACCGAGGCGACGCCTGCACGGTCACGGTCGGGTTCGTGCCCAGCAAGGCCGGTTCGCGATCGGCGCTGCTCCAGGTCCCCGACAACTACACGGGCTCGCCGCGAACGGCCCGGCTCAGCGGCCTCGGCTCGCAGGCGAAGATCGTGCTGGACCCGCCGATCGGGCAGCAGGGGATCGTGGTCGTGGCCACCGGCTCCGGGTTCCCGGCCGGCGCCCAGCTGCAGCTGACGTGGAGCGCGGGGATCACGCCCGCACTGCCAGTGATCACGGTGGATGCCCAGGGCGGATTCCAGATCCAGGTCCTCGTGTTCCACCACGACATCGTGGGCCAGCGCAACCTCGTGGCCACCTGGGTGGGCGGCCCGGAGTTCCCGGAGCTCGAGGTGCCGATGCTGGTCACGGTGCGCTCGGTCGGGCCGCCCGGCTTCGGGGTCGGGCCGGGCAATGGGCCGCTGATCCTGCTGTTCCGAGGATGAGCCGATGACGCACGACCAGACGGTGCTCTGCGCGCGCTGCGGGTTCGCGAACGCGCCCGGCGACCAGTTCTGCGGCTCTTGCGGGACATTCCTCGAGTGGGAGGGCGCTGCCGCTGGCGTCGCGGCTGATCCGGGTGCCCCCGCTCCGGCTCCCCTCGCCTCGGCGGCTGTCGGCGACCCTGGCCCCACCGTCGGCCCCGGGCCAGTCGGCACCCCCGTGGCCCACGCGGCTGGTCCCCCGACGGCGGCTCCCCCCGCCGGGTCTCCGCTGCCTCCCCCTGGCGCTGCGGGCGAGGGCCTCCTCCGCTGCCCGTCCTGCGGGATCGCCAACGCCGCGACGCGGACGTTCTGCCAGACGTGCGGGGCCAAGCTGACGCCGGCAGCCAGGATTGCGTCGCGCTCCCGTGACGAGATCGCCGCCGCGGTGGCGGCCGTCCCCGGGGCCCGACCCGTCCAGCCCGGCCCGCCCACGCCCGGCCGGACGCCCGGCGTCGTCCCGCGCGGCGCTGCACCGAAGGACGGGGGCGGTCTGCCCGTCTGGATCGTCGTCGTGATCGTGCTCGGCGTGCTCGCCGGCGTGGCCGTGGTTGTCGGGTCGAACCTGCTCAATGGCTGCGGCCCCGCCTCGGCGATCTCGGCCGCGCCCTCGCTCGGCGGCAGCCCGGCGAGGACGTCCTCGGGGGCTGCCGTGTCGCCTGGTCCCTCATCCTCGGCCGTTGCCTCTGCTGCCGCGAGCCCATCAGCGGCGCCCGCGCTGGTCGGGAAGCCCCTCAAGCTGACCGGCGCCGCCGCCTCGTCCATCGCCCTCGGCGACACAGCGAGGTACGGCGCGCAGAACGCGATCGACGGCAGCCTCAAGACGAGCTGGCAGGAGGGCTCGCCCAACGAGACTGGCGAGTGGATCGAGGTGTCCTTCGACCCGTCGACCGTGACCGGCGTCGTCATCCGCAACGGCTTCCAGGCGTCGACCGCGCTCTACAAGGGGAACCTGCGGCTCAAGGACGTCCAGATCTCGGTGGACGGCGGCGCGCCGCTGGCCGTGCGGCTCAAGGACACCACGAGCGCCCAGAAGATCAACCTCGCCCCGGTCGCGGGCGCGACACGCGTGCGGATCACCATCGTGAGCACCTACCCCTCGGTCAAGACCTCGGTCAACGGCACGCCGTTCGACGATGCCGCCGTGAGCGAGATCGGGGTGCTCGGGGTGACGGCGCCATGACCGGCTCGTGCTGCGCCGTCCAACGGCTGATGCCGAGACCCCTTGACAGGCCCGTATGCTGCGGCTGATGGATGGGCTCGCCTGTCCCGCCTCGGTCGACGACCGGTGAGCACCGCCGGTGCGTGGCTGGTGCGCGCGCTCGCCAGCCTGGGCGGTCCCCAGACGGCGGTCGCGGTGCTGGTCGCCGGGGTTGTCGCGGGCGGCCTGGGCGGCTACGCGATCACGAACAGCCAGCGCGCCGGCTCCACCAACGCGAACAGCGTCGCCGTCTATCCGTGCCCGAACCAGGGCCCGGCGCTGCTCACGATCGCCGGCGGCCAGCAGCTGCTCGTGACGGGCCGCCTCGCCGACAGCTCGTGGCTGCGGATCCACCTGCCCGAGCCCGGCCGCAGCGAGGGCTGGGTGCAGGCCGGGCCGCTGACTGTCAGCGGGACCGTCGATTCGCTGCCCGTGGTGTCGTGCGCGGCCGAGGCCGGGGCGCCGTCCCCGGCGATCGCGCCCCTCGAATCGATGACCGCGGTCGTCAACTCGACGCCGTCGCCTGCGCCGACCCCGACGCCCTCGCCGACGCCGTCGCCCACACAGAACGCCCACCCTTCGCTGACCGCGCTGACGGCTTCAACCACCAAGGTCAGCTACGACCAGGGCTCCTACTGCCCGACCGCGGTGAAGAAGGTCACGTTCTCGGTCAAGGCCAGCGACGCGTCGGGCATCGCCTCGGTCGCGCTCAACTGGCGTGCTCCAGGCGCCTCGACGTTCACGCCGGCGGTGATGACCCAGACTGCCGGCACGGCGACCAGCGGGACCTGGCAGGTCACCCTCGACACGACCGCGAACGGGCTCACGACCGCAGGCAACCTCAACTACTTCGCGTTCGCCACGGACACGGCCGGGGCCACCACCCAGCTGCCGTCCCCCGGCTCGAAGATCATCACGGTTGCGATCTGCGCCAACACGGGGCCGTCGATCACGTCGGCCTCGTCGTCCTCGGGGTCCTCGCTGTACTGGAATCCGCTGAGCGTCGGCGGCTGCCAGACGGCGACGAACATAACGGCCGCGGTCAAGGACATCGACGGCCTCAAGTCCGTCACGCTCCTGTTCCGCCGCCCCGGGAGCTCGAGCTGGTCGTCGAAGGCAATGGACAACCAGACGGTTCCCGGCAAGTGGTACGCGAACCTCGACACGCTCGGGGACAAGATCTCGATTCCCTCGCCGCCGACGGGCACGCTGAGCTGGTACGTCAGGGCGGTCGACGCGAAGGGCCTCGCGTCGCAGACGCGCGCCTCGTCGATCACGATCCGCCGCTGCGACTCGCCGGCCGCCTTCGATGGCCGTCCCGTCTACCCCGTCGGCGGGTTCGCGTGCACGTCCAATGCGACCCTCACGCTCGCCGCGGTGGTCAGCGACCCCGACCAGCCGGAGAATGGGCTGAGGATCGTCTTCTACTGGGAGATCACCGTCGCGTTCGCCGGCCGCCCGGCCGCCTCGGCCTCCGGCCACATGACTGGGACGAACGTCAAAGGTAACTACTACCAGGGGACGACCTCCGCGTTCGACGGCAGGTCCCTGTCTGGCGGCACGCTCAAGGCCTACGCCGTCACCACGGACAAGTACGGCGGGACCACAACGAGCCGCACCTACACAACCACCATGACGTGCGGTTGACATGAGCCGCCTCGCCTCGCTCCTGCCGAAGGTCCTGCTCTTCGCCGTGTCGGCGCTGATCAGTGGGTTCGTCGCCTCGATCATCGTCAGCGCCACCGCCAACAACGCGCCAGTGTCGTCGGCTGGCAACGCGCCGGCGTACCTGCTGGCCGGCCCGGAGACGCCGTCGGGGACCAACGCGCCCGTGGCCTACAACAATGTGCCCGTCGCCTTCAACACCGTTCCCAGCGGCACCCCGGCCCCGCTGCCCACGCTCACGCCGGCGCAGCTCGAGGCCGCAGCCAAGAGCCTCCTCGGCGCCCAGCCCGTCAAGTGGGTCAACCCCACGGGCTTCCCGCGCGTGACGCCGATCACCCAGTTCGACGGCGGGCCGCTGCAGAACTACAACTGCACGCTGGCCTCGGGCGCCATGCTCGCGCGCCTCGCCAGCGGCATCGTCACCGACGGCTCCACGCTCCGCTCGCTCCAGGACAAGCAAGCCGGCGGCACCAGCCTCAACGACCTTTCCCAGGCCCTCTGGCGCGGCTACGGCATCGCCTACGACTACGGCCTGGTCCGCCTGTCGTCGCTCAAGGCGCTCCTCCAGGCCGGCTACGGCGCGGTGGTCCAGGGCGTGTACGGGCAGGTCCCGACGCCGCTGCGCCTCCAGGCCGACTTCACGGGCGGCCACGCCATCTACCTCGACGGCTACTACCCGGGCGACCCCGCGCACGGCATCCCCGAGGCCTACTACGTGATCGACCCCCTCGGCCGACCGTGGGCCGGCTACGAGGGCGACTGGTGGCCGGCGGCCGCGGTCGACGCGTTCCTGGCGGCGTTCTCCGGCGGCGACCGCGCGTCGGCGATGTGGGCCTACCCGCCGGGCGGCACCCCGCCGCAGGTGGTCAACCCCGACGTCCTGCCGATGCCCCCCGACCAGCCGACCACCGGACAGCAGTCGGCGGCGCCGTCGGGCCCCACGCAGCCATCCGCCTCGGCGTCCGCATCGGTCGAGCCCTCCGCATCGGCTTCGGTCCCGTCGCCGCCCGCCGGCTCGAGCCCGCCGTGGAGCGGTCCGTACCTCGCGGGCGACACCGCCGTGTTCGCGCCGGCGCTCCAGGCGATCCGGGACGGGAGTGACGGCGGGATCTTCCTCGTCCCGTTCCTCGACATCTGCCTCCGCGTGCCGCGGCCGGACGGCTGCCCCGTGGGCCTGGCCGCGACGGTGCGCCTCGAGATCCCGCCCCTGGTCATCCCGCCGCCCGGCCCCTCGGTCAGCGTGCTCTTCGTGGATTCGCCCACCTCGAACGTCGCGATCGTCGGGTTCACCGTGGACCCGCCGGCCGCCTCGGACGTGCGGTTCTGGCCGGTCAGCGGGAGCCCGGCCGTCGTGGGCACGGCATCCGCGATGACGACGGCGCAGATCGAGGGCAAGACCGTGGTGCTGGCGCGACTCGACGTGGCCGCCTCCACCGAGTACCAGTTCCAGGTCGTGGCGGGGAGCGGGACGGCGGCCGCGGTGAGCCCGGTGGGCGATTTCAAGACGGGCGTCGGCGTGGCGCAGTTCGACGTCTCGCTCGGTTCCGCGTCATCGCCGAGCCTCGGCTTCGGGACCGGGCTGTCGCCGTACCTCCACGTCCCGCAGGGGGCGCTGGTCCCGCCCCTGGTCGTCGCGGCCTCGCCCGACCCCTCCTGCGCCCACGCCGGCACGTTCAACGGCCGGGCCTTCTGCCTCGAGCCCTCGACGATTGCCGTCGCCTCCTGCCCGACGGCCACCGTGACCTATGCGCTCACGGGTATCGACGCCACGGGGGTGCTGGTGCGCGCGTACCCGCAGGGCGGGACCGGCGGGGTCGCCGGCATCGTGGAGGCCTCGGGGCCGGCACCGTCGGGCACGCTGAGCGTCGGCTGCCTGGCGTCGGGGCTCACCTACACGGTCGCCCTGTACGCGCAGAGCAACGACCAGGGGGTGCTTGCGCAGCGGACCCTGGCCGTCCCGTAGGCGGCGCCCCGCACGCCCGTGGCGACGCTGCCCGGGGTCCAGAAGACGCGGGCTGGGTCTAGAAGACGATCACCTGGCGGGCGACGGTGCCCGCGCGCAGCCGGTCGAACGCATCCTCGAGCTCGGGCAGGGCCAGCCGGCGGTCGATGAGGCGGTCGATCGGGAGGCGTCCCGCAAGGTAGGCCTCGGCGTACTTCGGGAAGTCCACCGCCGCCACCGCCGAGCCGTAGTTGGAGCCGATGATCCGACGCCCGCCGTCGACGAACGGGAACACCTCGAACGACGCCTGCTGGCCGAAGCGGGTCAGCCCGACGAGCACCGCCGTCCCGCCAGGCGGGAGCGCGGCGATTGCCTGAGCGACGGTCGCCGGGTTGCCGATGGCCTCGAAGACGAAGTCGGGGCCGCCGTCGCCCGCAGCCGCCCGGATGCCCTCGATGGTCGCCTCCGGGTTCGCGGGGTCGGCGAGGACGGCGTGGGTTGCGCCGATGGAGCCGGCGAGGTCGAGCTTGGTCCCGCTGACGTCCACGGCGACGATCCGCCGCGCCCCGGCGAGGACCGCGCCCATGACGCACGAGAGGCCGACGCCGCCGAGGCCGACGACGGCGACGGCGTCGCCCGGGCGGACCCGTGCGGTCTTGACCACGGCGCCGACGCCGGTCGACACGCCGCAGCCGATGAGCGCGGCCACGTCGTCGGGCACGCCCTCGGGCATCACGACGACGGCCGACGCGGGGACGACCTGGGCCGTCGACATCGTGCCGATGGAGAGGTACGAGAGGACCGGCGTCCCGTCGGCGCGCGACAGGCGGGGCGTGCCGTCGATTCCCGCGTGGCGGTAGGCGGGCGACCCCAGGCAGAGCCACTGGCGCCCCCGCTGGCACTCGCGGCAGCGAAGGCAGGGCGCCAGCCACGAGAGGGCGACCGACCGCCCGAGCACCGACGGGTCGAGGCCGGGCCCGACCGCCTCGATCACGCCTGCGCCCTCGTGGCCCATCACGACAGGGCCCGAGCGCACCCAGTCCCCGTCGCGCACGTGGAGGTCGGAGTGGCAGACGCCCGCCGCGGTCATCCGGACGAGCATCTCGCCGGGCAGGGGGTCGGCGAGCTCGAGCGTCTCGATCACCACCGGGCTGCCGGACCGCTCGATGACCGCCCCGGTGATCTCGCGCATCGCCAGTCGCCTCCGTTGCCGCGTCGCGCTTGTTCGGCGCCCGACCATGGTGCCGTGCCGGGCGCGGACGTGCGGGCCGGTCATGCGCCGCGCTGATTGCCACTGCCCGGGCCGGGCCGCGAGCCGCTCCGGCCTGGGCGGCGACAGGTCAGGCGGCGGCAGGTCAGGCGGCGGCAGGTCAGCCGGTGTTCTGGAGCCCGGCCGCCACGCCGTTGATCGTGGCGCCCACCACCGAGCGCACAGCCGCAGCCTCCGCCCGCTCGAGGGCCGGGTCGCGCAGCCGCCCCAGCAGCTCCACCTGGAGCGCGGACAGCGCGTCGACGTACGGGTTGCGCAGCTCGATCGCGCGGGCCAGCGCCGGGTGGTCCGAGAGGAGGTGGGTACGCCCGGTCACCTGCGTCAGCAGCCGGACGGACCGCTCGTGCTCGGCCTCGATCAGCTCGCGGATGGCGACCGCCTCGGGCCCCGGCGCCAGGTCGGCGAAGCGGCGGAACACCCCCATGTCGGCCTTGGCGAGCGAGAGCTCGGCGTTGTCGAGCACCGATGCGAAGAACGGCCATCGCCGGTACAGGTCGCCCAGCCGGGTCAGCGCGTCGCGGCCGGCGCTCGCCGCGACCGCCTCGAGCGCTGTCCCCAGGCCGTACCAGCCGGGCAGGTTCGCGCGGGCCTGCGACCAGGCGAACACCCAGGGGATCGCCCGCAAGGACGCCAGCTCCTGACCGGGGTTCGCATCGCCCGCGGTCTTGTCGGCGCCGGGCCTCGAGGACGGCCGTGACCCCAGCCCCAGGTCGGCGATCATGTCGATCGGCGTGGCGGCCCGGAAGAAGGCCGGGAAGGCGGGAAGCTCGACCAGCGTGCGGTAGGCGGCCCGCGAGACCGCCGCGAGCTCGCCCATCATCGCGGCGCCGCGCGCAGCAGCCTCGGTGACGGCGCGCTCGTGCTCGGGCGTGGAGGCCAGCAGCACCGCGGCGGTCACCTGCTCCAGATGGCGCTGCGCGACGGCCGCGTCGGCGTAGTGCGCGGCGATCACCTCGCCCTGCTCGGTGAACTTGAGCCGGCCGTCCACGGACCCCGGCGCCTGGGCGAGGATCGCCCGGTTGGCGGGGCCGCCGCCGCGCCCGATGGCGCCGCCGCGGCCGTGGAACAGCGTGAGGGTGACCCCGTGCCGCCGCGCGACGCCCACCAGCGTCTCCTGGGCCCGGTACAGGAGCCAGTTGGCGGCGAGGACGCCGCTCTCCTTGGACGAGTCCGAGTAGCCCAGCATCACCTCCTGCGCGTCGCCCCGCGTCCGGAGGTGCTCGCGGTACGCGGGGTCCGAGAGGAGCGCCTCGAGGAACGGCCCGGCCCCCTCGAGTGCCTCCGCGGACTCGAGGAGCGGCACCACGTCGAGGAGCGGGACCAGTGCCGGGAGGCCGGCCAGCGTGGGCGCCGGGACGGCGAAGGGGTTGCGCACGGCAGCGCGCGCCGCCAGGTCCAGCACGCGCCGGACGTCGTCGGGGGTGGTGGTGAACGAGATGACGTAGCGATGGCAGGCCTCGACGCCTGCTCGGGCCTGGAGCCGGGCCATGGCGCGGAACGTGGCCAGCACCTCCTCGGCCGTGACGCCGGCGGCGACCTCCGTGTCAGGGGGGGCACCGCGCTCGAGCGCGGCCTCCGTCGCGCGGTGGACGTCCGCGTGCTGGCGGACCTCGAGCGACGCGAGGTGGAACCCGAACGTCGCGAGCTGCCACCGGAGGTCGGCGATCTCGCCCCACGCTACCCGGCCCTGCCCGTCCGCGACGAGGGCGTCGGCGAGGACCGCGAGCTCCGCGTCGAGCGTCGCGGGGCCCGGATACCCGCCCGCTCGCGGCGCCGTCTCGCCCGTCAGCGCGGCGCGGGTCCGCCGAAGGCGCTCCGCGATCGCCCCCATCCGCTGCCGGTACGGCTCGTCGGCGAAGCGGCCGCGCAGCTGGCGCATCGTCTCCGGGAGCTCCTCCGCGTCGCGCGCCAGGGCACTGCCGACCGCCCGGTCGAGCCGCTCCGGCGGCACCCGCGCCGCGAGGGTGCTCATCAGGCGGGTCGCCACCGCCTCGTAGCCCCGCAGCAGGTGCTCCGTCTGGAGGCGCGCGGCCTGGAGCGTCACCTCGGCCGTCACGCCCGGGTGGCCGTCGCGGTCCGCGCCGATCCACGAGCCGAAGCGAAGGATCGCCGGCACCTCGGGCGGGCGCGTCCCCGACCGCCCCGCGTCCGCGGCCAGGAGTCCGGGGTCGTGGGCGGGCGAGGCCCGCCAGGCGTCGAGCGCTCGGTCGGCGGCCCGCTGGAACCGTGGGACGATGGTGAACAGCACCTCGTCGAAGATGGCGAGCGCGGAGCGCACCTCGTCGAGCGGCGACGGCCGCGCGGTCCGCAGGTCCGCCATGTGCCAGAGGAGCGTGATCTCCTCGCGCAGCCGCCGCCGGATCTCGGCATCCTCCTCGGGGGTGATCAGCGGGTCGTCGAGGGCGTCGAGCAGCCGGCGGACCCGGCGCTGGGCAACGAGCAAGGTGCGGCGACGGGCCTCGGTGGGGTGCGCGGTCAGGACCGAGTGGACGACCGTCCTGCCCAGGAGCGCCCGAACCCCGGCCGCATCGTGGTCCGCGCGCAGCACGTCCACGGCTTCGCGCAGTGATTCGTCGATCCCGCGCCCGCGGGCGCGCCGGGCACGCGAGCGGAGCATCCGGATCCGCTGCCGCTCCTCCGCGAGGTTGACCAGCTGGAAGTAGAGCGTGAACGCCTTGGCCACGGCGGCCGCCGCGGGCGTGTCGAGGGCGCGCAGCTCGGCCATCAGGCGGGCGCGCTCGGCCTCGTGGGAGGTGGCGGAGAGGTCCTCCCCCCGACGGAGGGCGATGGTCCGACGGCGCACGCGCTCGACGACGGCGAACAGCTCGGGGCCGGCCTGCTCGGCGATGACCTGGCCGAGGAGGGCGCCGAGGAGCCGGACCTCACGCGCCATGGGGTCGCGCGCGCGTCCCAGCCCCGGGCCCGGCGGCTCGGCGGCGACCGCTGCGAACCGGGCCTCGGTGGCGCGCGCGTCGGTGGACCGCGGGGCGCGGGCGGCTCGAGAAGGCACGTCGCACAGGATATGGCCCGAATCCCCGCCCACCAATGGGCGCATGGGTTACGGTTCGACTGCAAGGGCACCGTCCCGCTACCGGGCCGAAACCGACGAAGGTGGCGAAGACGCCTAGGCTTGCACGGAGATGGCGAGCACCAGCACCAACGACGAGCGCCCCCCGGCCCCGGTCCTGGGGTCCGATGCGGCATCGGGTCCGGCGTCGGCTCCGGCGGACAGTGTTGCTGACGCGGCCGGGGTCGCGGCTGGGAGCGCCCACGACGCCGCGTCCCCCGACGTGCAGGCACCGCTCTACGGTCCGGTGCCCGTTCCCCCGAGCGCACCCCGCGACCCGGTCGCCGAGCTCCGCTTCCTGCACCAGATCCTGCGGCTCGCCACCACGGCCCGGACCTGGGAGGAGCTGCTCGAGACGGTGGTCGACGGGACGCGCGATGCGCTCCACGCCTCGGTGTCGAGCCTGTACCTGCTCGACCGGGACGGGCAGCAGCTGACGCTCGCCGCGACGAACGGCCTCGACCGCCACCACATCGGCCGGGCCCGCGTGGCGATGGGCGAGGGGATCACGGGGCGCGTCGCCGCGAGCCGCCAGCCCGAGGTCATCCCGGACGTCCGCTCCGACCACAGGTTCCTGTGGGTCCGCGGGCTCGACCAGCGCCGCTTCATCGCGTCGATGCTGTCGGTGCCGCTGACGTGGCGCGACCAGGTGGTGGGCGTGCTGAACATCCAGACCGAGGCCCAGCGCGACTTCACCGACGACGACGTCGCCCAGCTCTCCGCCATCGCGGACCTGCTGGCCGGCATCGTCGAGAAGGGCCGCCTCCAGCGCGAGGCCGAGGCGCAGGTGGTGCAGCTCCAGGCGCTCGACCACGCCCGCTCCGAGCTGATCGCGCTCGTCACCCACGAGCTGCGCACACCGCTCGCAGTCGTCCGGGCCTACACGGACCTCCTGGCCGAGGAGCCGCCGCTCGACGGGCGGACCTCGCGCGACCCCACGCGCCGCGCCACCCGCGCAGCCTGGCACGACGGCACGCTCGAGCAGATCGAGCGGCTGGACCGGCTCGTGGGCGCCATCCTCGAGTCCGTGCGCGTGGTGCCCGACCAGCCCGCCGACCTCCAGACGATCGACGTCCCCGCGCTGGTGACCGAGATGCTCGCGGACGTCGCCCCGCTGCTCCACCGGCACGAGGCGTCGGTGGGCATGGCGCGGCCGCTGTCGGTCGTCGCGGACCCCGCCCGGCTGCGCCAGGTGCTCGAGCACCTCATCGAGAACGCCGTCAAGTACGCTCCGCCCGACACGCGGATCCACCTCGACTGGTCGCTGGTGGAGGGGGTCGCGCGCATCGGCGTGAGCGACGAGGGGCCCGGCATCCCGCCGGAGTGGCGGGAGCGCATCTTCGAACCCTATTCCCGTCGCGAGACGAACACCGCGCGGGGGTCCGGCATCGGGCTCTACGCGGCGCGTCGGCTCGCCGAATCGATGGGCGGCCGGCTGTGGTGCGAACCCGCAGCCAGCGGCGGGGCGAGGTTCGTCCTCGCGCTGCCGGCCGCAGCCGCCGCCTGAAAGGAAGGACGCACTGTGATCGGAACCCGTCCCTTGCGGATCCTGGTCGTGGATGACGACCCCGCCATGGTGGGCGCCATCACCGCGCTGGTCGGCACCGAGGGCCACCAGGTCATCACCGCCTACGACGGCCTGACCGCCGTGAAGCGCTTCCGCGAGGAACGGCCAGACCTCGTGCTGCTCGACCTCGCCATGCCCGGCCCTGACGGCTTCACGGTCATCGGCCAGCTGCGCGCGTCGGGGAACGTGCCCGTGCTGGTGGTCTCGGGCGAGAGCGCCGAGGCGGCGAAGGTCAAGGCGCTGGGCATCGGCGCGGACGACTACCTCGTCAAGCCGTTCGGCAAGCAGGAGCTGCTGGCGCGGATCTCGGCGGTGATGCGCCGCGTGGACCTCGCCGGGACGGGCCGCGGGGCCGGCGACGGGTCGGCCGGGCTCCTGACCGCGGGCTCGCTCACGCTCGAGCCGGCGCGCCACGAGGCGAGGGTCGGCGTCACGGCGCTGGGCCTCACGCCCACCGAGTTCCGCCTGCTCGAGGCGCTCGTCCGGGCCGGCGGCGACCTGATCCCGCACCACCGCCTGGCCCGCGCGGGATGGCCCGCCGAGCCCGATCCCGACCTGCTCTGGCTCAAGCCGCACCTGGCGCGGCTGCGCTCCAAGCTCGAGGCCGTGGGCGGCCCGCGGATCGTCGCGGTGCGCTCGGTGGGCTACCGCATCGAGGCCGACGAGCGCGCCTAGGCTTCGGCCTCGGCCTTGCGGGAATCGAAACGGCCCCGGGGCGTGACCGGGGCCGTGTCGTTGCTGAAGCTGCGGCGCCCGCTACGCGGTGGCCACCAGGGCACGACCGCGGGCGTCATGCGCCTCGTTCGCGCAGACCACCTTGCAGCCGCGAGCATCGCGGCCCGCCATCGGTGCGAAGTGGAACCAGGCCGAGCCGCTGTCGCGGGAGCTCCGCTCGAGGCGACAGCCGCAGGCCGCGCAGGTGACGGGACCACCCGCGGCCTCGCGGCCGGAGATCCCGTTGGAGTCGAACACCGGATACGTCATTGGGCGCTGTCCTTCCCGTTGTGCCGGTGGCGGAGCCGGGACCGTCGTTTGCCGACCGTGAACGTCTGCGAGAGAAGCGGCTGCATGCTGCGCCGATTGGATGAAGAGGGCGGCACCGGGGCGGCAGCGGGCCGGTTGCGTTTCGGTTGCACCCCGCGCACCAGCCGATCGGGCGTCCGCTGCGCCCTCAGGCCCGGGCCGAAGCCTCCGCGCCGCCGCTGTCGCCCGCCTCGCCGGGCAGCACGCCTGACCGCTGGACCACCCAGCCCGCCGTCGTGCCCTGCACGAGCAGCGTGACCAGCACGATGCCGTACACGCCGCCCGCGATGAGGTCGTGCTGCGGCAGGTCGGCCGGGAGCGCGAGCACGAGGGCGATGGCGATGGCGCCCCGCAGCCCCGCCCAGAACATGACGTGCAGGTAGCCCACCGACATCGGCGCCCGTGGCCAGCGTGCCAGCAACCGCCCGCCGACGCCGATCAGCCCGTACACGACGGCGGCACGGGCCACCGTGATGCCCACGAAGCCCGCGACGATGACCGGCCCGGCTCCTGCGAGCTGCGCCGGCGTGATCACGATCCCGACGAGCAGGAACACCAGAGCCGTCAGCAGGAAGGCGACAGCGTCCCAGACCGCGTCGAGCGCCTCGGTCGTGGCTGCGGGGAGCGCGTACCGCCCGCCGGCACTGCCTATCGTGAGCCCCACCACGACCGTGGCGATGATGCCGGACTGGTGGAGGGCGTCGGCCGCGATGTACGTGCCGTACGCCGCGATCAGCGAGACCATCACCTGGACCGTGTGGTCCTCGGCCAGGTGCATCACCCGGACGGCCAGGTAGCCCGCCACGCCGCCCAGGGTGGCGCTGACCACGATGGCCAGGACGAAGCGGACGACACCGTCCGCGAGCGAGAAGGAGGACGTGGCCCCGGCCAGCGCGATGGTGAACAGCACGACGCCGGTGCCGTCGTTGAGCAGGCTCTCCGCCTCCACCACGGTGCCCAGCGCCTCGGGCGCCCGCAGCTTCTTGAACACGGCCACCGTGGCCACCGGATCCGTCGCGCACACGATGGCGCCCAGGACGAAGGCGAGGCGCGGCTCGAGGCCGGTGGTCGCGGCAACGATCGCGGCCACGATCCCCGCCGTGATGAGCACGCCCGGCACCGCGAGGATGGCGACCGACGCGAATTGGCGACGGAGGTGCCCGACGTCGATGTGGTAGGCCGCCTCGAACACCAGACCCGGGATGAACACCACGAGGATGAGGTCGGGGGTGATCCGCGCGTCGGTGGCCGGCTGGGTGATCGAGAGGGCGAACCCCGCGATGACGAGCGCCACGGAGTAGGGGATCGAGAGGCGCTGCGTGACGAGCGCGACGCCCACGGCGATCGCGAGCAGGATCACGAACAGCTCGACGACGACCCCGCTGCCCATCGACCTCCTCAGTCCACCCGGCTGCCCCGCCGAGCGTACAGGATGCGGAGGCCGTCTCGGACAGGCCGACCGGTCCGTGGCCGGGATGCCGCGACGCCCAGAGGCTGCCGCGCCGAACTTCGCTACGCTGTCGCGAACGGCAGCTGGAGGATCGGATGGATCTGGGACTCGCCGGGCATCGCGCCCTCGTCGGCGGCGGCGCGTCGGGCATCGGCAACGGCATCGCCACGGCTCTCGCCGGCGAGGGCGCGCGCGTGGCCCTGGTGGGACGAACCGCGGACCGCGTCGCGGCAGAGGCAGCGCTGCTGGGCGGCGTCCCCGTCGTGGCCGACCTCGCCACCCCCGGCGGCGCGGCCGCAGCGGTGGAGAGCGCGGTCGCGGCGATGGGCGGGCTCGACCTCGTCGTCGTCAACACCGGTGGCCCTCCCGGCGGCACCTTCGACACGCTCGACGAGGCTGCCTGGGAGACCGCGATCAACGGCACGCTCCAGTCGGTCCTGCGGCTGATCCGCGCGGCGCTGCCGGCGCTCCGCGAGGGCGTGGACCCCTCGATCCTGATCGTGCTCTCCTCGTCGGTCCGCGAGCCAATCCCGTCGCTCACCACGTCCAACGTGCTGCGCCCGGGGCTGGCCGGCCTCGTCAAGACGCTCACCGCGGAGATCGCGCCCATCCGGATCAACGGCGTCGCGCCGGGGCGGATCGCGACCGACCGGATCGCCTACCTCGACGGGATGCGGGCCAAGGCGGCCGGCGTCACGCCCCAGGAGATCGCGCGGCGCACGCAGGCGAACATCCCGCTGGGCCGCTACGGCGACATCGCCGAGATCGGCCGCGTGGGGGCGTTCCTGCTCTCGCCGGCGGCCTCGTTCGTCACTGGCGCGATCGTCCCGGTCGACGGCGGGATGGTCCGCGCGCTGCCGTAGCGGGTGGCGCCGCGACCTCGCCTGCGGGAAGTCGCCGCGGTCAGGTCGCGAGCAGCTCCGGCAGCACCGAGCCCGCTGCCAGGTGCCGGTCCAGGCCGGTCCGCCGCAGCACGTCGTCGAGGTCGGCGACCGTCCCCGGGTCGGCGGGATTCCCCGGTGCCCGGACAGTCGCGTGGGCGATCGCGCCCCGCCGCTGGTAGACGAGCTTGCGGATGGGCAGGTTCAGGAGCGCCTGGTTCTCGAACCGGATGAGGGTCGCGAACCGGTCGAAGATGGCAGCGGCGCCGGCCCGGTCCCCGGCTGACCAGCGGCGCACCACGGCCACCAGCACCTCCGGGAAGCCGAACCCGGTCATCGTCCCGTGCGTGCCGCGGCCCAGCTCCTCGAGCAGCATCCCGCCGCCCAGCCCGCCCAGGACCACGAGGTCCCGCGAGCCGGCCACCAGCCGGCCGGCCTTCGGCGGCGTCGGCTCCTCCTCCAGCTTGACGACCCGGCACGACGGTGCCTCGGCGGCCAGCGCGAGCAGGAACTCGACCGACATCGGGACCCCCGACGAGGCGGGGTGGTCCTGCACCACGATCGGGAGGTCCACCGCCTCGGCGACGGCGAGGTAGTGGCGGCGCAGGGCGGCATC
>JAJYMP010000268.1 GCA_021786915.1 Chloroflexota bacterium | reverse complement strand
GATCCCGGGCCGATGATGACGTCCGGCTGCGAGAGCACCGTCGTGAGCCAGCTCATCGTCCGCTCATAGGCCGACTGGATGCCCGTGATGAAGTGGTCGGTGCCGCCGTTGGACGCCGTGACCGGCAGGCCATAGAAGCGGCCCATCTCGGTCGTCGCGGCGCCCAGGAGCGCGTGCTCCGGCCCGCCGCCGGCCCATCGGCCGGTCCGGGGCTCCATCACCGCCAACGCCGGAGCGTAGAGGACCGGCGTGCCCGGCGCCATCGCCTGGACCAGGCACAGCGCGCCCAGAACCTCGGCGTTGCCGCTCACCACCGTGGAGGTGAGCCCGGCGGGGGCCGACGTGCCCATCATCGGCATGGGCATGATCGCGATCGGGAGGTCCCAGCCGGCCGTCGCGAGGTAGGCGTCGGTGTGGGCCTCCTCCATGGCGAGCGGCGAGACCGGGCAGAACAGGACGCTGAACGGGTGGAGCTCGCGAACGCGATCCCGGCTGCCGTAGACGGTCTCGAGGATCCGGAGCAGCCACTCCGCCTCGCGCGGCCCCGCGATCTCGTCCTGGACGTGCTTGCTGAACAGCGCGTGCACGTCGCGCCAGTGGCGGGCGGAGCGACCCGGGTCGGCGGCCTCGTCGCCAGCGGTGACCATCTGCCAGTAGCAGCCGACCTCGTCCATCGTGTCGACCAGCCGGGTCGCGTTCGCCCAGTCCTGGTGCGTGGGCGCGCGGCGCTCGCCGGTGGCGGGGTCGTAGAACGCCGTGGTCTCGCCGTCCGGCATGAGCGTGCACTCGCCCGCGTTCATCGGGAGCTCGAAACCGTCGCGCCGTCCCCCGAGCGAGAACTGCTTGGGCGCGGCGGCGAGCGACGCCTCCACGAGCGAGCGGGGGAAGCGGACCCGGCGATCGGCGTGGTCCACCCGGGCGCCGGCGGCCTCGAGGAGCTGCCTGGCTCGCGCCGAGTCGACCCGCATGCCGGTCCGGGCGAGGACGGCGAGGCTCCGCTCGTGGATCTCGCCGATCTCGGCGTCGGAGAGGACTCGGAGCAGGGTGGACACGTTGAACTCCAGCACGGGACGCTCTCGGACTCGGGCGGACGCTAGCAGAGGCGGCGGTTGCGCCGGCCGACGGGTCCCAAGGGGCGAGCCGACCGCGGCTGGCACGGCTGGTGCGGCGGCGATCCGAGCCACACGCGGCCGCGCGCCTGACATGCCCCTGCACTGTCTGGTCGCTGTGCTGCCCCGGGTACACCCGGCTACACTGCGCGGATCGGACCGTCCACCACCGAGGTGCGCCAGTGCCCAGGGACTACGTCCGCCTCACCACGCCGCTCGTGCGCGACGGCGACCGAAGCTCCCCGCTCCGTCCAGCGACGTGGGACGAGGCGCTCGAGCGGGTCGCCCAAGGGTTCCGGGCAGCTGGCGCGGCGCACGGCCCCACGACCTTCGGGACCTTCAGCTGCAGTCGCTCGACCAACGAGGTCAACTTCGCGGCCCAGAAGCTCTCCCGCGCCGTCCTGGGGTCGAACAACATCGACAGCTGCAACCGCACCTGACACGCTCCCTCTGTCGCCGGTCTGGCGACCGTGTTCGGAGCCGGGGGCTCGACCAGCAGCTATAGAGAAGCCGAGGAGACGGACCTCGTCCTCCTGTGGGGCAGCAACGCCCGGGAGACGCACCCGATCTACTTCCACCACCTGCTCAAGGGCGTGCGCCGCGGTGCCCGGCTGATCGCGATCGACCCGCGCCGCACTTCCTCGGCCGAGTGGGCGGACCTGTGGCTGGGCCTGGACATCGGGTCCGACATCGCGATGGCCAACGCCATGGGCCGCGAGATCATCGCCGCGGGCCTAGCCGACGATGCGTTCATCCGCCGCGCGACCACCGGCTTCGCGGCCTACCGCGAGCGCGTCGAGCCCTACACGCTCGAGTACGCAGAGCGCGTCACGGGCGTCCCGGCGGCCGCGATCCGCGAGGCCGCCCACGCCTACGCCAGCGCCGACAAGGCGATGATCTGCTGGACGCTGGGGATCACCGAGCACCACAACGCGGTCGACAACGTGCTCGCGCTGATCAACCTCGCGCTCCTGACGGGCCACGTGGGCAAGTGGGGCTCGGGCGTGAACCCGCTCCGCGGCCAGAACAACGTCCAGGGCGGCGGCGACAGCGGCGCGCTGCCGGACCGGCTGCCAGGCTTCCAGTTCGTCGAGAACGACGCCCTCCGCGCGCCGTTCGATGCCGCCTGGGGGGTCACCGTCCCGCCCAAGCGGGGCCTGAACCTGACCGGCATGTACGACGCGATGGAGCGCGGCGAGCTGACTGCGGTCTACTGCATCGGCGAGAACCCGGTCCAGTCGGAAGCCGATGCGCACCGCGTCACGCGGCTGCTGGGCGGACTGGAGTTCATGGTCGTGCAGGACATCGTCCTGACGGCCACCGCCGAATTGGCCGACGTCGTCCTGCCCGCCGCCGCAGCCTGGGCCGAGACCGAGGGCACCATCACCAACTCCGAGCGCCGCGTCCAGCGCGTGCACAAGGCGATCGATCCGCCGGGCCACGCGAAGGACGACCTGTGGATCATCTTCGAGATCGCCAAGCGCCTCGGACACGACTGGGGCGAGCCCGACCCCGAGAGGGTGTGGGACGAGTTCCGCTCGCTGGCTGCCGCGTTCCGGGGCATGACCTACGCCCGCCTCGAGGCCGAGGGCGGGCTCCAGTGGCCCTGCTGGGACGAGAGCCATCCGGGCGAGCCGTTCCTCCACTCGCGCCTGTGGGCGGATCCCGTGCCCGGTCTCAAGGCGATCTTCAGCCCGGTGGACTACGACCCGCCGGTCGAGGCCCTGTCGGACGAGTTCCCCATCCGCCTGACGACCGGCCGGCGGCTCGACTCCTACAACACCGGCGTCCAGTCCGGGCTGCTGCGGTCCCCCCGACGCAAGGGGGCGGGGCTGGACCTGTGCCCCGAGGACATGGCTCGCCTGGGGCTCCGCGAGGGCGAGGTCGTCCGGATCGTCACGCGGCGCGGGTCCGTTCAGGCGCCCGTGCGGCGCGAACTGGCACTGCGGCCCGGCCTCGCGTTCATGGCCTTCCACTTCCCCGACGAGGTGGACGTGAACCTCTTGACCATCGACGCCACGGACCCCAAGGCGGGCACCGCGGAGTTCAAGGCGGCGGCGATCCGGATCGAGAAGCTCGAGGCCGTTCCCGCCGCCTGAGGGGTTCGACCGGGTGGCTCGTCCGGGCCGCGGGCCCGCCCTCGCCGAGGCGCCGTTCGGCCATCCCCGCCCGCGCCCGCTGGGGCCGACCCGCCCGCGGCGTCGGCCTTCGCCCCGCCCTGGCACCCAGCCGCTGGGGCCTCGTCGCCCCCGGCACCCAGCCGCTGGGGCCAACGGCACCCACCCGCTGGCGCCGCTTTTCGGATAGTCCGAACACGAAGCGCCGTTCGTTCGGCCGTCCCAGCCCGCGCCCGCTGGGGCCGACCCGCCCGCGGCGTCGGCCTTCGCCCCGCCCTGGCACCCAGCCGCTGGGGCCTCGTCGCCCCCGGCGCCCACCCGCTGGCGCCGCTTTTCGGATAGTCCGAACACGAAGCGCCGTTCGGCCAGTCAGCTGGAGCTCCCGCGTGGTGTTCGGCACCTCGGCGACGCGAATTCGAGTCTCCACCAGCTTGGTTCACAGCGAATCAGGGCCGCGAAGGATGGCGACGGGCCGAATAAGCCGGCCGTGAGCGAGTTGGTGTTCGCTCTATCCGAAATGTCGCCACGCCGCCGGTCCCAGCAGATGTCGCCGACAGCAGAAGCTGCCCTCCGACGGATGGCGCTCGAGTTCGGCCGGGCGGCCCGCGACGAGCGACAGCGCCGCAAGTGGACGCTCCGCGACGTGGCTGATCGCGCCGGGGTGGCCCTCGCAGTCGTTCAGGGCATCGAAGCCGGCAACCCAGCCACCCTCGAGTCATACGCGCGGCTGGCGGTCGCGCTCGGGAGGCGATCGGCCCTGGCACTGGTTGACGAACGCGCAAGACCGGCACCCGACCCGCGTCGCGACGCCGAGGACTTCGTCCATGCCGCCATGGGCGAGCTCGAGGCGCGGGCCCTGGGGAAGCCCGGCCGGACGATCGCCATCGACGAGCCGTACCAGCACTACCAGTTCGCGGGGCGAGCCGATGTCCTTGCCTGGGAGGGCAGCGACCTCCTCCACATCGAGAACCGGACCCGATTCCCGAACCTGCAGGACGCGGCCGGCAGCTACAACGCGAAGCGCCAGTACCTGGCGCGGGCACTGGCGGAACGGGCGGGCATCGGCCCCGGCGGCTGGCGAAGCGTCACCCACGTCATGGCAGGCCTGTGGTCGGCCGAGGTGCTCCACGTGCTCCGGCTGCGAAGTGCCACGTTCACAGCGCTCTGCCCGGACGAGCCGCAAGCCCTCCAGGCCTGGCTCGCCGGCGCGGGGCCGAAACCCGGCGTGACGAGCTCCCTCATCCTGCTGGACCCGCTCGTGCCGTTCGGCTCCCGCCGGCGGACGGTCGCCTCGTGGGCGGACCTCCCGAGGCTCGACCCCCGCCACCGAGGCTACGCCGAGGCGGCCGAGGCGCTCCGGCGGGCCGCCGGCTGAGCACTCGCCCCAGGCGCTCCGGCGGGCCGAGGCGCTCCGGCGGGCCGAGGCGCTCCGGCGGGCCGCCGGCTGAGCGCTCGCCCGAGGCCTCCCGCGTGCCGCCGGCTGAGCGCTCGCCCGAGGCGGGGCCGCAAGAGGCAGGGGGCGCAAGAGGCAGGGGCGGTAACGGGGGGTGCACGAGCGCGCGGGGCCGGGACCCACGCACCGCCGAGACGAGGACGCGCCGCGTGACCAGCCTCAGCCCGGCCGCGCCCGATGCACCAGCATGAACGCCAGCCCCAGCGCGATCCCAGCCCCGCCGAGCAGCGCCGCCACCTCCCGCCCCACGACGAACGGGTAGCGCGAGCCAGGCACAGCGAGCTGAGCCTCGGGGTAGGGCGGCATCCAAGGCGTGTTCGGATCCTGGCTCGCGGGCACCATGCCCTGCACGTCATTCCAAGACAGGAACCGCCCGTCCGGCGCCATGAACCCGTAATCGATCGTGAGGTTGCCAAGGTCGTTGACGCTCCCGGCGACCATCACCGCCTCGGACGCAAGGATCTTCGTGTGCAGGTAGGACCCGCCGGCCAGCCCGAGCCAGACGACGACCACCGCGACCAGCAGCGCCGGCAGCGCCCGCCCGATCGCTGCCCCGATCAGCACCGCCACGGCAAAGGCGAACACGACGCGAGCGGCGATATCGATCCCCCGATTCCCGAAATCGTGCAGGCTGGCCCACGGGTTCATGCCCGGCTGCATCGACGCAGAGAACCGATCGAGTGCGAGGCCCGCCGTCAGGGCCACGACAGCGACCGCGGCGAGGACTGGCACCAGGCGGCTTGCGAACCACGTGAGCCGCGACGGCGCGAGCGACCAGGCCAGTCGCGCGGTCCCCCGCTCCAGCTCCCGACCCACGAGGGCCACGCCTGCCATTGCCGCCAGCAGGAACGGTGCCGCGTAGAGCACGGCCTGCGCGACCATGGCGGGCATGCCGCGCTGCGTGTCATCGAATGCGGTCTGCGCCCGCAGGCAGGCCTCGCTGAGACTGCCCGCATACCTCTCCTGAAGGCAGTCACGGCCGAGTCCCGTCCCGTCGAGCCACGAGCACACCAGGAGGGCCAGCGCGACGCCAAAGACCGTGAGGCCGGCGAGCACCCGGATCTCGAAGCGGTGGAGCCGGAGCGCCAGCCGAAGGGACGTCCGGTTCACACGAGCACCTCCTCGCCGGAGGCAGCCGACGCCGAAGCCGACGCCGAGGCCGATGGGGAGGCCGACGCCGAAGCCGACGACGACAACCCGCGCGAGCTCGAGGAACCCGTGCCCGCTGCCCATCGCGCCACCGCTCGCCCAGCCGCCAGGTGCCCCAACACCACCTCCTCGAGCGTCGCGGGCCGTCCCGAGCCCGCACCGCCGACGACCAGCGCCAGCGGCTCCCCCTCAGGGCTCGGGAACCGGCCAACGACGCCTCCTCCGCCGATCCCCCCGTCGAGCGCCACCACGCGATGGGTGGCGCACGCCTCGGCGATGGAGAGGTCGAGCAGCTTGCGTCCCCCGCCCAGGACCAGGAGCCGGTCGCAGGCCTGCTCGATGTCGGTGATCACGTGCGACGAGAGCAGCGCCGTCGAGCCCTCGGCCCGGACCGACGCCACCAGCACGTGCAGGAATTCGCGTCGCGCCAGCGGGTCGAGGCTCGCCAGTGGCTCGTCGAGGAGCAGCACGGGCGCCCGCGTGCCGAGAGCGAGCGCCAGGCCCACTTGCGCCTGCTGCCCGCCGGAGAGCTGGTCGGCGCGCGCGTCCAGCGGAATGTCGAGGTCGCGCAGTCGAGCCTCCGCGTGCGGGCGGTCGAACCGCGGGCGGTGCGCGAGCGCCATGGCAAGGTGCTCTTCGACCGTCAGCTCGCGATACAGCGATGCCGCCTGCGGCACGTAGCCAACCCGCTTCACCGCGGTCGCGCCAGGGGTCGATCCCGTCAACCACCAGCCGGCCCGCCGAAGGCCGCTCGAAACCGATGCAGCCCTTGATCAGCGTGGACTTGCCCGCGCCGTTCGGCCCCACGAGGGCCGTGATCGACCCGCGCGGCACCGCGAAGTCCACGTCCCGCAGCGCCCACGGCCGCCCCCGCCGGTACCGCTTCCCCACCCCGTGCGCCACCAGCGCGACGTCCTCGAGCACCTCGTCCTCCCCATCGGCTTCGATCGAGCTCAGCATCGCGGCCCTGGCACGGCTGCGACAGCGGGGACAGCCACGACCGGCGTTCCGGGATTCCCCTGACCGTGCCAGCCCGGCGCTCTGCTACCGTCGCCGTCATGACGAGGGGGATGTTGCTCGAGCGCGCCAGGGCCCAGCTGTCAGTCCAGCGCACTGCATCGGTCGTCGCCGTCATCGCGGTGGCGGCCAGCGTCATTGCGCCACTTGCCGGGGCCCGTCAGGGAACTGGGCTGAGCCTCGCCGTCGCCGATGGGCAGGTCGTCGTCTCGACGGTGGACCCGTTCAGCCCGGCGGCGCGCTATGGTTTCACGCCGGGCATGGTCGCCATCCAGCTCAACGACCGCACCCTGGTAGACCTGCCGCAGCAAGTCAAGCTGCCTCCCTCGCCCGGCGTGACGCCCAACCCGGAGACGGGCGAGACCCCGGTTCCGCCGCCCTACATCGATCCGCTCACACCGCAGCGCGTCCAGTTCGCCGACTCGGTCCTCGAGGGCCTCGTGGAGCAGCCGTTGAGCTTCCTCGTCGCCGTCCGGCCGGGCGACCTGTCCACCTGGACGTATGCGACGCCCGGCAACCCCGTCCAGATCGGGGATGACGGCCGGACCAGCCTCAGGGATTCGCTCGGCACCGCCGTCCTCGGCATCGGAATCCTGTTCGCGATCTGGTTCTGGTTCGTCACCGGCCGCGCGGGGACGCAGCTGCAGGATCTCGGCTCGCCCCTGGCGCTCGCCACCGCGGGACCGTTCCTGCTGACGCCGTTCGACTACCTCTGGCATCCCGCCGCCGTCATCTCGGCCGCACTGCTCCTGCCGGCGTGCCTGCTGCCCCTGGGTCTGAAGCTCGCCCAGCGCGTGGAGCAGCCGCAAGACCGATCGATTGCGACGACGGCGACCGTCGTGTTCGCGCTCGGGTCGATCGTGCTGGCGAGCGCGCTCCGGATCACGGCTGCCCTGGAGGTGAGCCCCGTCCCGAGTCCGCTCTTGACCTCGGGGATCACCCTTGTCCCGGGCTTCATCGCCGCGGGCCCCGCCCTGCCGCCGCGGCGGCAGGGCCACGGCGCGGGCATCGACGCAGCGGCCAGCGGCCGTCTCCTGCAGTCGACCGAGCTGGCGGTCATCGGCTTCACGCCCGCGGTCGCGCTCCTGACTGCGGGCACATCGAGCTTCCCCGTCTTCTTGGGCTGGGTCGCGGCAATCCTGCTCGCGGGGCGGTTCACGGTGCGGCCCCTCGCGCGGGTCGCCCGCCGGGCGCAACTCCAGCGCGACCTCGTCGTCGCGGCGACGGAGGCAGAGCGCGCACGAGTCGCCGCGAACATCCACGACGACGCCCTCCAGGAACTCACGCTGCTCGTCCGGCGCCTCGACGCGGCCGGCGACAACGACGGTGCGCAGATCGCCCGGGGCGTGTCGGACCGGCTCCGTGCCATCTGCGGCGAGCTGCGCCTGCCGGTCCTCGACGATCTGGGCGTGGGCCCCGCGCTGGACTGGCTGGTGCTCCGGATTGAGCGCCTCGCGGGCGGCGAGGTCCGGCTGGAGCGCGACGACGGGAGCCGCCTCCCGCCCGACGTTGAGCTTGCGTTCTTCCGGATCGCGCAGGAGGCGATGGCGAACGCGGTCAAGCACGGCCGGCCGCCGATCGTCGTCCGGTACCACTCGTCAGCCGAGGGCGCATCGCTCGCGGTGGACGATGCCGGGCCAGGCATCCCGCCCGACGCTGGCGATCGCGCCGAGCGGGAAGGCCACTTCGGCCTCCTCACGATGCAGCAGCGGGCCGAGGCGATCGGCGCGATCCTCGACATCCGGCGCTGGCCGAAGGGCGGCACCCATGTGCAGCTCGAGTGGCGGACGCGATGACGCCCGACATTGATCGCGATCGCGAGGGCGAGGGCGCCAGCCGGATCCGCGTCGCCGTCGTGGATGACCATCCCGTGGTGCGCGAGGGGACCGCGGCATTGCTTGCCGGCCAGCCGAACCTCGAGGTGGTCGGGACCGCCGGGACGGTCGACGAGGCGAGGGCGCTCCTCGAGGCCACCGATGCCGACGTCGTCCTGCTCGACATCCGGCTCGGCACCGATAGCGGCCTTCGGCTCCTGGGCACCGAGCGTCCCGACGGCCGAGCGGCTCCGGCCATCGTCGTGCTCACCGCCTACGACTACCCCCAGTACGCGGACGCCGCCCTCCGCCGCGGCGCGGCTGGGTTCGTCCTCAAGACCGCGCCCCTCGCCGAGCTCCGAACGGCCATCGAGCGGGCCGCGGCCGGCGGTCTGGCGTTTTCGGTCCGCCCTCGGCCCGGCGCGCTGCCCCGGCTCTCCGCCCGCGAGCACGAGGTCGTCCGCCTGGTCGTGGACGGACGAACCAACGACGAGATCGGAGGCGCGCTCGGGATCGGCGCGAAGACGGTCGAGACGCACCTCGCCCGCGTCTTCGAGCGCCTCGGCATCGCATCGCGCACTGAGCTCGCCGCCCGTGCGATCCGCGAGGGCTGGCTCGACCTTCCGCCCGACTAAGCAGTACCGCCCGATCGCAGGGCGAGAGCGGCGGAATGCCGCCCCGGACGAGCGACGCGGAACCCGGACGAGCGCCGCGTGGCCACGCGGAACCCGGACGAGCGACGCGGAACAGGCAGCCCCGACCCGTTACCGTTGTCTGATGCAGACGATCGCCCAGCTCGGGCGCACGGCCCTCATCCTCGTCGCCGTCAGCCTCGCCGGCGCCGCCCTGACGCTCATCCTGCGGGCTGGCGCGGCCAACGACGTCGCGATCTTCGTCGTCGCGGCGATCACCCTTGCGGCCCTGGCGGGGCTCGTGGGCGAGGCGACGGACGAGCTCGGCAGCCGGCTGGGGCCGGCCAGCACGGGCGTCCTCCAGTCGGCGCTGGGCAACCTGCCCGAGCTGTTCATCTCGCTGTTCGCCCTGCGCGCCGGCCTGGTCGTCCTGGTCCAGACTGCGCTCATCGGCTCCATCCTGGCGAACAGCCTGCTCGTCCTGGGCCTTGCGTTCCTCGCAGGCGGGTGGCGCTATGGGCTGATGCGGTTCAACGCCGCGCCGGTGCGGACCATCGCCGTGATGCTCGTGCTCGCGGTGGCCGCGCTCGTGATCCCCACCATCGCCACCTCGCCCGGCGGTCCGGACCAGGGCCACGCCGTCGCGATCAGCGTCTTCGTCTCGGTGGTCCTGCTGGTGATCTTCGCGGCGTCGATCCCGTACTCGCTCGGGGGCGGGCGCGGCGCCTCAGTCCCCGAGTCGTCCATCGATGCCGCCGAGCGCTGGCCGATGCGCACGACGGTCGTTGTCCTGGTGGGTGCGGCCGTCGGCGCCGCGTTCATGTCCGACTGGTTCGTCGAGGCGCTGCGCCCGGCGATGGCCACGCTCGGGCTGTCCGAGGCCTTCGTCGGGCTCGTCATCGTGGCCATCGCGGGCAACGCGGTCGAGAACGTGGCCGGGATCCAAGCCGCGCTCAAGGGGCGGATCGACCTCGGCATCAGCCTGATCCAGAACTCCAGCCTGCAGGTCGCGATCGCACTGACGCCGGTGCTGGTGCTCGCGAGCCTGTTCGTCTCGCCGGTGGCGCTGACCCTGGTGCTCTCGCCGACGATGCTGGTGGCGATGGCGATGGCGGCGGTGCTGGGCGCCCTCGTGGTGTTCGACGGCGAGGTGACCTGGCTCGAGGGGCTCATGCTGGTCGGTCTCTACCTGATCATCGCAGCCTCGGTGTGGTACGGGCCGCCCGTCGCCGCCTAGCCATTCCGTCCCCGCCACCTGGGAAGTGGGCGGTCTGGCGCCGCGCGGCCCCACGCTCCGGGACCCGACACCCGTTCCCGGCCCGCCGCGGCGCGTCGTACACTCCCTCGGGCATGGACCTCCGCATCGCCGACATCGCTGCCTCCCCTGCTGAGCGCGAGGCTGTCGACGCCTGTCTCGACCCCAGGATCGGGGCCGCGCGCGGCGGCTGGGACGGCGGCGAGCGGAACATCGAAGTCGACGGCCGCGTCGCCCGCGGCGGCCACGAGGCGCGCTCCCACCGGGACCTGCTGCTCCCCGCCCTGCACGCGGTCCAGGATCGCGTCGGCTGGATCTCGCCCGCTGCCGTGGCCCACATCGCGCGGCGGCTGACCGTGCCCCCCGCCGAGATCTTCGGCGTCGCGTCCTTCTACGCGCTGCTCTCCACGACTGAGCGTCCGCCCGCCGCGGTCCACGTCTGCGACGACATGGCCTGTCGCCTGGCGGGTGCGGAGGACGTCTGCCAGCGACTCGAGGCCGCGCTCGGCCCGGCCGGCCACCCGAGGCCCGGCGAGCAGCGCACCTGGCACCGCAGCCCGTGCCTGGGCCAGTGCGAGCGCGCCCCCGCCGCGCTGTTCACGATCGCCGGCGACCCGCCGATCCGCGCCTCCACCGGACCGCTCGACGCCCCGGCGATCCTGGCCCGCCTCGACCACGGCCTCCGCGGCCGCGATCACCTCGAGTCCGTCGAACCCCGATCCGGCACCGAGGCGACGGCCGAGCGTCTGGAACAGCTCAGCCGCCTCGCGCCGCAGGCCGGCCAGTCGGGGCTGCGCCTCCTGGCCCGCGTCGGCCGCCTCGACCCCACAAGCCTCGCCGACTACCTCGCCAACGGGGGCTATCGCGCGCTCGGCGAGGCGATCGCGGCAGGCCCCGAGCGCGTGATCGCCGAGGTCACCGCCGCGGAGGTCCTGGGCCGTGGCGGGGCGGCCTTCCCCACAGGCCGGAAGTGGGCCGCTGCGCGCGCTGCCGAGGGTCGGCCCAAGAACATCGTGTGCAACGCGGACGAGGCCGAGCCGGGCACCTTCAAGGACCGGGTCATCCTCGAGGAGGACCCGTTCGCGCTGGTCGAGGCGATGACGATCGCCGCCTTCGCCGTGGGGGCAGAGCGCGGGTTCCTCTACCTGCGCGGCGAGTACCCGCTGGCCGAGGCCCGCATGCAGAACGCCATCGACAGGGCACGCGAGAAGGGCCTGCTGGGCCGGAACGTCCTCGACGCCGGCTTCGACTTCGACATCGGGATCCGGCGTGGCGGCGGCGCCTACATCGCGGGCGAGGAGACGGCGCTGTTCGAGTCGATCGAGGGCGACCGCCCCGAACCCCGCTCGAAGCCACCGTTCCCCGTCGAAGTCGGCCTGTTCGGCAAGCCCACCGTGATCAACAACGTCGAGACGCTCGCGAACCTGCCGCACATCCTGCTCGACGGAGCGGCGGCGTACGCGGGGCTCGGCACGCCAGGCTCGCGGGGCAGCAAGCTGTTCAGCCTCTCCGGACACGTGGCGCGAGCCGGCGTGTACGAGGTCCCGTTCGGCACCCGGCTGGGGGACCTCATCGGGCTCGCCGGCGGCGTGCGTCCCGGTCACCGGGTCAAGATCGTGAACCTCGGCGGCGCGGCCGGCTCGTTCGTCGGGCCTGACAAGCTGCACCTGCCGCTGACGTACGAGCACGCCAGGGCGGAGGGGGTCACGATCGGCGCCGGCGCGGTGGTCGTGTTCGACGAGACCACGGATGTGCTCGACATCCTGCGGCGGATCGCCGAGTTCTTCCGCGATGAGTCGTGCGGGCAATGCGTGCCCTGCCGCGTGGGCACGGTGCGCCAGGAGGAGCTGCTCGCACGGCTCATCGCCAACCGCCCGCGCGGGACCGTCGCCGACGAGCTCGCGCTGCTCGACGAGCTGGGGCAGGCGATGCGCGACGCGTCCATCTGCGGACTCGGCCAGACCGCCAACGCCGCCGTGGCCAGCGGCCTGCGCGTGGGAGGACTCGTGCCGTGACCGAACAGCTGCCGCCCGAGGGCGTGCGCCTCGACTCCGGCGAGTTCACGGGCATCGACCCGCGGATCTTCACCACGTCCCCGGCGCGCTCCCCGCAGGTCCCGACGGCACCCCCGGCCCGGGCGGGCGGGGCCGTCGAGATGACCATCGACGGGTCGCCCGTCACGGTGGCGGGCGACCTCACGATCCTCGGGGCGTGCCGCGCCCAGGGCATCGACATCCCCACGCTGTGCACGCTCTCGACCCTGACGCCGGAGGGCGTCTGCCGAATGTGCGTCGTGGACACCGGGAGCCGGACATTGACGCCGTCGTGCTCGGCCAGGGTGGGCCAGGGCATGACCGTGTGGACCGGCAACGAGCGGGTCCGCCACTCGCGCAAGCTCGTGCTCGAACTGCTGGCTTCGTCGGTCGACGTGGAGCTCGCCGGGCCCGAGCTTCCGGACGGCTCGATCGCGCGCTACATGGCCGAGTACGGCGCCGACCCCACGCGCTTCGGCCCGCCGTCGGCACCCGCGCCCGCCGGCGCCCGCGACGCCGCCGAGGCCGGGCACCACCTCGGGCCGGACGGGTCCGTGGCGGAGCGCGTCGCCCAGCCGGTCAAGGTCGACAACCCCCTGTTCGTCCGCGACTACGCCAAGTGCATCCTCTGCTACAAGTGCGTCGAGGCGTGCGGATCGGACGCCCAGAACACCTTCGCGATCTCGGTCGCCGGCCGGGGGTTCGCTGCGCGGGTGTCCACCGAGTTCGACGTCGGGCTCGCCGAGTCAGCCTGCGTGTTCTGCGGCAACTGCATCAACGTGTGCCCCACGGGCGCCCTGATGTTCCGCTCCGAGTACGACCTCCGGCAGGCAGGCGAGTGGCGCGAGGACGACCAGAGCGTCACGCGGACGATCTGCCCGTACTGCGGCGTGGGCTGCACCCTCGAGCTCCACGTCCAGGACAACCGCATCGTCAAGGTGCTCTCGCCGCTCGACGCGCAGGTCACCAGCGGCAACCTGTGCGTGAAGGGCCGCTTCGGCTTCGACTTCGTCCAGGTGCGGCCCAAGGGCTCGGACCGCGAGGCCTAGGCGCCCCCGCCCCCCGCCTCATGACCACGCCGATGCGGCCAGTCCACGGGCTCCGACCGTCGATCTGGCCCCGGCGCGCCCTGGGCGTCGCCGCGCTCGCCCTCGCGTTCGCGGCGGGCTGCGGCCCAGCGGTTCCCACGCCATCGGCATCGCCGGCTCCCATCAGCGCGACGAGGCCGTCCGAGGCGTCCGCCTCCACAACATCCACGGCATCTCCGAGACTCACGCCGTCCGCCTCGTCCTCGCCTTTCCCGTCGTCACCCGCACCCTCGGCGTCTCCGAGTCGGCCGATGATTGCCGGGGCGACCCAGACCGCCTGCCCGGGCAAGGCGACGGCGGCACGCCGCGGGAGCGTGACAACCGGGCAGTCGCGCAACTGGGCCGGCTACATCGTCGGCGCGACCAAGGGCCACGTGACATGCGTCGAGGGCACGTGGACGCAGCCCACGGTGCGCTGCCCGTCGTCGGGCCAGACCTCGGTCGCGATCTGGGTCGGGATCGACGGCTCAACAGCCGTGGGCGGCCTCCCGGACAGCTCGGCAACCCTGGCGCAGACCGGCACGACGGGCGATTGCGACCATGGATCCGCCACCTACGGAGCCTGGTTCGAGTTCCTGCCCGACGTCCAGCAGATCGCGCCCATGTCCGTTCCGGTCAAGGCGGGCGACAAGATCTGGGCGCAGGCCCGCTGGCTCGGCAGCGGCAAGTTCGTGGCCACGCTCATCAACCTCACGGAGCTCGTCGGGGCCACCCAGGCGTGGACACTCAGCCAGGCCCCGCTGCTGACGGCCGAATGGGTCGTCGAGGAGCCGGCGGCCAGGTGCTCGGGCTCGACGTGCACGTTCGAGACCCTGGCGCGGTTCTCGACCGTCACCCTCAACGGGGCGGTGACGATCAGCGGCCGGCGGTATCGGCTCCCGGCCGTCCCCTTCCCGTACCTGCGCACGAGCATCAACCGCTCGGGCAGGACGCTCGCCGCGCCGTCCTCGCTGACGTCGGGGGGCTTCTCGGTCACGTGGAAGTCCAGCTGACGCCGCGCCTCTGCCCCGCCTGACGGCACAGGTGGTCTGTATCGACCGGTGGGCGGCGGCGGGGCTGCCCCGGCGCTATGCTCCGGCCGCCGGCAGTTGAGCAAGGACGCAGTTGAACCCGATGACCCGTCACGCCAGTTCCCGACTCTGGGCCCTCGCGGCGGCTGCCGTGCTGTTGGGCGCGTGCTCTGCGGGAGGCGCGTCGTCCATGCCACTGCCCACGATCCCGTCCGCCGCACCTGAGACGCCGACCCCTGCGCCGACCCACCCAGGTCCAACGTACCCTCCCGGCTGCCCCACCTCGCCGCCGAGCCCGCTGGCGACCACCGACACTCGCACCGTGACGATCACCACAGACAAGGGCACGATCACGATCCAGGTTGAGGGCAAGCTCTCGCCGCTCGCCACCGGCAACTTCGTGGCGCTCGCGGCGTGCGGCTACTACGACAACGTGGTCTTCCACCGGGTTGTGCCGAAGTTCGTGATCCAGGGCGGCGACGGCCAGTTCGGACGCAGCCCGGAAGTCATCCCCGGCCTCGTCGGGACCGGCGGCCCGCCGTACACCATTCAGGACGAGAAGGTCAGCGCCGCCTATCAACGCGGCATCGTCGCGATGGCGCGAACCAGTGCCCCGAATTCGGCCGGCTCGCAGTTCTTCATCGTCCTGAGCGACGCCGCCGCGACCTCCCTGGCCAAGGTCAATACGTACCAGATCCTCGGGAGCGTGACCTCAGGAATGGACGTCGCTGACGCCATCGCTGCGGCCGCCGGGGCCCAGGAGAACCCAGACTCGCCGGTCGTGATGACCAAGGTTGCGGTCGCGGCACCGTAGCCCGCCCGCTGCCGTGGCCCGGTCGATGGTGCACTGGCGCACCGCCTACCACTCACGCCCGAGCACCCTGCCGCATGCGGGCCCTCTGACCCCGTGGCTCCCGGGCCAATCGGCCTGGGGCGTTCCGTCTATCGAACGATACATTCGGACCGTGACCAGCCCCCGCCCCGACTACGACCTCTCGCGCTTCAAGTGGGCGATCGTCGTCCTGCCCCTCGTCTTCACTGTCGGCATCATGGTGTTCCAGCAGCTCGTCCTCGACCAGCGGCTGACTGCAGACGAGAGCCGGGTCGCCGAGCTGATGATCGTCAGCGCCGGGATCCTCGCGTTCGCGTTCGTCGTGGGCATCTACCTCGATCGGGCGCAGCGCCAGCTCGTCGCGCAGAACAAGGACCTCACTGTCACCCATGCCGTGAGCTCGGCCGTCCGAGGCGGGCTGAGCCTCCCGGACCTCCTGGAACAGGCGCTGGACCGCGTGGTGAC
>JAJYMP010000128.1 GCA_021786915.1 Chloroflexota bacterium | reverse complement strand
CGAAGAACGGCACGACCCCGAGCCAGCGGAGGCGGTGGCGGCGGCGGCGCCGGGCAGGCCCGGCGGCCGCGGCCGCGGGGACCTCGACGCCGACGACCGCGTCGGGCGTGTCGAGGATCGACAATGCTCGCCTCTCAGCCCATCGCAGTCGCCCAGCCCGTGCCGAGCGCGGTCGCGGCCTTCGCGGTCTGCGCCGCGTCGGGGAAGTGGACGCCGGCGTAGTGGCTGGCAGGGGGGAGCTTCTTCGCCAGCGACGGCGGGATCTTGCCCTCCTTCGCCAGCGCCGCGTAGCGCGCGGGGTGCGCGTACCCCTTCAGGTAGAGCAGCTGGCCCTGGTCGGAGTAGACGAACTCCTCCCAGAGCTTCGCGGCCGCCGGGTGCGGCGCGTACGCGCTGATCGCCTGGCAGTAGAAGTTGCCGAACTTGCCGGTCGACGGGATGACCGTCGCCAGCTTCGGGCTGCCGTGGAACTCGGCGTTGTAGGCGATGTTGAGGTAGTCCCACTCGATCGCGATCGGGGTGGTGCCCTTCGCGATGTTGGCGGGGAGGCAGTTGGTCGGGTTCCAGTTGCCGATGGTCTTGAGCTCCTTGAAGAACTCGATCCCCGGGGTGATGTCGTCGAGCGACCCGCCGTTGGCGAGCGCGGCGGCGAAGACCGCCCCGAAGGCGTCGCCGGCGCTCGTCGGGTTGCCGTTGATCGCCACCATGCCCTTGTACTCGGGCTTCTTGAGGTCAGCCCAGTCCTCGGGCGGGTGCTTCACGAGCGAGAGGTTCACCCCGAAGGAGATGACGCCGTAGTAGTCCCCGTACCAGCGTGCCTTCGGGTCCTTCATGTTGCTCGGGATCGAGCTCCAGGTGGAGACCTTGTAGGGGGTGAACAGCTTTGTCTTCACCGCTGTCTCGGCGATCGACGGCGAGACGTCCACCACGTCGGGCGCCCGGCTCTGCCCCTTGAGGGCCTTGATCGAGGCGATCTCCTGGGCGGAGCTATCTGTGGGATCGGCCTGGACGATGGCGAGCCCGTACTTCTTGTGGAATGTGCCCAGCATGGACCCCGGGGTGCTCTCGGTGCCGTAATTCGACCATGTGTGCGGCAGCGCGATGGTGTTCAAGGTCCCCTCTGCCTTCGCGGCCTTCACGAGGGACTTCAGCTTGGCGTCTTCGCCCGCAGCGCTGATCGGGACGTCGAGGAGCTCTGCGATGGAGCCGGCGGCCGCCGCTCCCGCAGCGCCCATCATCGCCAGGCGGAGGAACCGCCGGCGGTCGAGCCCCGAGCGCACCTCCGGTCCACCATCGAATCCGTCGGACATTGGATGGCACCCCCCTCTACTGCGCGCAGGTGCTCCGTCTCCGGATGCACCCGCCTTCACATTACGCGTTGATGTCGGAGCTTACACAGCGACATGACAGTGTCAAGGGGGGGGCTATTGGGACGATCGCCGGCCTGGCGGCGGTCCCGCCCGATCGTGCGCTGGTCCCACGATGTAGGACGGAATACCTGCAATCGGATCCGGAGCACCTTCGGTGATTTCGTGTGCGCGGACGTGCCCTGCCGGACACGTCCGAGACGCGCCGATTGGCGTGATCGGGGCGCGGCTCTTTCACGTGCCGCCGATGGGACCGGGCGCCGCGCGGGGCCGTCACGGCTGCGGGACGTGGTCGCGCACCCAGCCCGCGACCTGCCCGAGGGCGACGACGCCGCCCGTCCGCGAAGCGTCCGATCGGAGCTTGACCTCCGCCCCGCCCGCCGCGATCGATCGCTTCGAGAGCGTCACCCGGACCGGGCAGCCGATGAGCTCCGCGTCGGCGAACTGCACCCCGGGGCGCTCGTCACGGTCGTCGACCAGGACGTCGACGTGGGCTGCCGCGAGCGCGTCGGCCACGGGCACCGCAGCCTCGAGGCCCTCGGTGCCCAGCGCGCACACGTGTGCGGTGAACGGTGCGATGGACGCGGGCCACACGAGGCCGCGGTCGTCGTGGTGCTCCTCGGCGACGCACGCCATCAGGCGGCCCACGCCGATGCCGTAGGAGCCCATCACGACGGGCTGCTCGGTGCCGTCCTCGGCGAGGTAGGTCGCCCCCAGGCCGGCGTAGCGGGTGCCGAGCTTGAAGATGTTCCCCGCCTCCACCGCTCGTGCCGTGCGCAGTGGCGCGCCGCACTCGGCGCAGGGCTGCCCGGCGTCGACGGCGACGAGGTCGGCCACCTGGTCGGGCTGGAAGTCACGCCCCACGTTGACGTTGCGCAGGTGGAACCCCGGCTCGTTGGCGCCGGCGACGAGGTTGGGGGAGCGGGCGGCGAGGTCGTCGACCACCACGACGGCGCGCCCGGTGAGACCGATGGGGGAGGCGTACCCAGGCACCGCGCCGACACCCTCCATCTCCTCGGCGGTCATGGGCCGCAGCTCGGCGGCTCCGAGGGCGCTCGCCAGCTTTGCCTCGTTGAGCTGCGTGTCCCCGCGGACCACGGCGACCGCGAGGCGGCCGTCCGACGTCGCCATGAAGAGGGCCTTCGCCGTGCGCTCCCTGGAGATCCCGAGCAGGTCGGCGAGCGCGTCGATGGTCGTGGCGCCGGGGGTGTGCAACCGCTCCACCGGCAAGGGGTCCTCGTGCGTGACGGAGACTGCCGCGGCAGCGGCGACCTGGCGGTTGCGGGCATAGCCGCAGGAGTCGCAGAGCACCACGGTGTCCTCACCGATCGGCGACAGGTACATGAACTCGTGCGCCTCGGTGCCGCCCATCATGCCGACGTCCGCCGCGACCGGGACGACGGGGAGGCCGCACCGGCGGAAGATCTCGAGGTACGCGCCGTGGATG
>JAJYMP010000491.1 GCA_021786915.1 Chloroflexota bacterium | reverse complement strand
ACCCAGACGATCGACCGGGCGACGGACTCCAGCTCGGCGGCGATCCGCTGCATGTGACCGACGCCCGGACCGTCGGCATCGGGCCAGAGGACGACGTCCATGTTTGCCAGAGCCAGGAGGGCATCGGCGCACGGGATGGTCCCCGCGCCAGTGCCGGTGCCCACGGCTGGCATCCCCAGGGCGGCAAGCGCGTCGGCGGCCTTCTCGCCCTCGACGAGTACGGCGCGCTCCTCGCCGCTCGCCACAACGTCATCGATCCGATAGAGGGCGAACGACGAGGGCGGCACTCCAGCCAGCCCCTTGCGCCCGTCGCGCTCCCACCACATCCGCTTGGAGCCATCGCCACGATCGAGGCGCACGTGCTCGATGCGCTCAGCGGAGAGGCTGCCGTCGGCCATGCGGACGCGGTAGCGGGTCTCGCGGTCCCGAACTTGCGGTGGAGCGGGCCGCGCCGGACCGGCGGCACCGTTGGTCCGCGGGTACAGGTCCGCCATGGCGATGCCCATCGCCGCGACCACCGCCTCCGTCGAGCAGCCCGCGTGGCAGGTCAGGAGTGCACGGCCGTCTTCACCTGCGGCGACCGCGAGGCTGGCGTGGCGGTCCTCATGAGCAGGGCAGCGCGCCATCCAGGCGGTGCCCGAGCGGCGGACACCATCGAGCCGATCCAGCAGCAGTGCGACGGGGTCGGTCATGTGCCAGGGGGGTCCGTGAGTGCCGTCTCGACTGAGGCCTGCGGCGACTCGGCCGTCTTCGCGGTGACGTCCTCACGCGCGATCCCCTCGAGGACGAGCCGGAGGGCCTCCCGCTTGCGATCGCGGAAGTGATCACGGGCCATCTCTGTCAGCGCGTCGTTCGCGTCCGGCGGCAGTGTCAGCACCAGGCGGGGCCAACGCCGCCGGTTCACGATCGGGCTCATGAGCCGACTTTGGCGAGTGGGTGTCGTGTTGACGAGGTAGGAAACCGGAAACGTCTCCGGCGCCGGCACTACCTACCGGTCGGCCAGCCTGGCCTCCGCGTCCTCGAGAATGCCCGCCCAGCCACGCGGGCCTTGGACTTGGCGGATGCGCCGGCCCCCCTCGTCCATCCCGAGTTCCTGGCTTACGGCTGTCTGGGTCGGCCAGGTCCCATCCGGCTCGCGATGCTCGATCGCCGCGTCGATGATGCGATCCCTCGTCAGCCCTCCGCCAGACGGGGGTCCGCCCTTCGCGGCCACTTCGGAGCCGGACGGCGAGACCGCCGTCGTCAGGCGAACGCGGGTGACGCCCAGCAGGCGTGGCGCGGCTACGTTCGCCCCGCCTTCGAATGTGGCCGCCGCAGCCAGGTCGACAGGGTGGTCGCCCGGCACGTTGGCACGGAGATTGACCTGCGTCCCGCCCTTGGTCTGCCCTCGGGCGATGACGATCTCGCCCCTCTCCAAGTCACGCTTGGTGGTGGCGCTGACGAAGGAGATCCGCAAGGCTTCCGCGCCGTCAGGCCACCCGCCCGTTACCTTCGCCGTCGCGTCCAGACGCATCAAGGTGTTGCGTGGGACATGGTCAAGCGTAGTCACAGGCACGCCATCGAGAGCCAAGCCCAGGACGATCACTCTTTCGGGTTCGGCGTCAGCTCGTCGCCCTCCCCACCGCCGCTCTTCGCTGAGGATGGACGTGGAGACGAACGGCACCGGGCATCGAGCCAGAGCCGCTGCCGCCCGTTGCACCCCGTCCAGTGGATCGTCGAGGGATTCGAGTTCGTGGACAGCGACGTCCAGCGCCTCCGGCCACGACCAAGGACCGCGCTTGCGGCCCACCTCACGAGCGCGATCACGCGCCGCGTCACGGAACCTGTCCGCCCTCTTCTCCGCTCGACGCCGCGCCGGCCGCCACTGGGTGGCGTGCTCCAAGGCTTCGAGCAGCTCCACGTACGCCCAAGCGGCACTGGCCTCGCGATCGGCGCCGATGAGGCTGCGGTTGTCCGCGACGACGTCCTTGAGGTCGTTCCCTCCGCCGCTCGCGACTGACGCCAGGGACTCGACAGTTGCGTCCCGCAGACGAACGCGGGCAGCGAGATCCTGTGCAGGATCTGGCTCCGAGATGTCGAACGGCCAGTCCTCGAATCCCCAGCTCGCGGGTGACGGTTGCTCGGCGGGGATCGAGTCCAGAAGCCGGCGTCGGGCGTCCGCGTCGCCTTGTTCGATTGCCCCCTCGAGAGCGTGCGCAACTTCGACCAACCGGGCCTGGTGACGCCGCCCTTGCTGCTCTGGCACGTCGGGAATGGATGCGAGCACGGCGGCGCAGATTGTCGCGGCTGCCTCGTGCTCGCCGATGCTCGCCAAGGTGTCGGCGATCTCGCGCGCCTGATGAGGTTCGCGCATTGCCAAGCGCTCAAGGCCCACGGTGACGAGCTCCTGGCGCAACGCACGAGCTGCCTCTCCTTGCTCGACGATCGCGCGCAGCAGCTCATCACGATCCCGCCCCTCAGCGCCCCACCACTGAGCGTCCTCGTCTCGATGGAGCGCCCGGACAGCCGCAGGGAGCCAGCGGGCATGGCCCCGCGGCAGGTTGTACGCCAGCAGCTCCGCCGCGTCGGACGTGTACATCATGTCCACGGTGTCGAACAGGATCTCCTGGACCCTGGCGGCAAAGGGAGTGCCCCGGATGAACCTCAGCACAGCGGCATAGGCGTTGTGCATGCGGTGGTCGATTCCGCGGTCGAAGAGAGGGAGTCTGCAGACCGTGAGGAGGCTATCGAGCACGCGCGTTACTCGGTCATCCGGGACGGTCAGGGCGTCGAGCAGGTTCGCAGCGTACGTGGCGAGGTAGGGGTCTTCCAGACA
>JAJYMP010000243.1 GCA_021786915.1 Chloroflexota bacterium | reverse complement strand
CGGCAGAAGGCATTCGTTTCGACGGATAGCACCTTCACCGGGACAGCACCGGAGCGGTTCCCTCGGGAACCGCTCCGATCTTTTTCGCGCTAGACTTGCCATCCCCGGTGCGCTCGACGCACCGCGCGGTCCGCGCGCCTGTAGCTCAGTGGATAGAGCGTCGGCCTCCGGAGCCGAAGGTCGCAGGTTCGAATCCTGTCGGGCGCGCCATAACATCCCCCCGGTCGACGCCCGCGCTGCTTCACCCGTGAGAGGTTGGCCCTCGCGCAGACGGGACCCTGGGAGGAACGATCTCGTCGCCGAGGCGGCTCGTCAGCCGCCGATCAGGAAGAGCAGCCCGGCAACGACGAGCACGCCCTCGATGATGACCACGAACACTCGCTCCGGCAGGCGGTCGACGATCCGCTTCCCGGTGAACGATCCGGCGACCATGATGGGACCGAGTGCGAGACCGGTCGCCACGGACCCTCCGGTCAGCAGCGACGCGTTGCCATACGCCACAAGCTTGGTGACGTGCATGACGACGGTGGACAGGGCCTCCGTCCCGATGTACGCGCCCTTGACCAGACCGTAGGCAAGAAAGAACGGGGCCATCAGCGGCCCGACGCTGCCCAGGAGCGCGGACAGGAAGCTGGACACGGCGCCCAGGATGGCGAACGACCGCTGTGGGATGTGGGGTGGTGGCCCCGGGCGCAGATGACGCCACGCCACGACGAACAGCAGGAACGCACCGAGGATCCGGGTCAGGGCCGACAGCGGAGCCGTGGCGAACAGCAGTCCGCCAATCAGCGCGGCCGGAATGCCTCCAAGCGCGAACCAGCCGACCACACCCAGGTCGAGCTCGGTGCGGTTGAACCAGACCCGGGAACCGTTGCCGATCAGCTGTGCCACGGTGAGGATCGGGATCGCGTCGCGGACGCCGAAGGCCGCCACGAGGACAGGGAGCAGGACGGCGGCGCCCCCGAAACCGGTGACGGCGGCAAGGCTGCTGGCGACCAGCGCGGCCCCGGCGACCAGGATCAGCTCGGGTGCGCTCATGCGTGCGGCATCGTCAGGCAGGAACGATCAGGCACGATCCGCCCGGAGCCGCGCAAGCGAGATCCGGCCTTGGCTGCGGTCGGACAAGCGGGGTTCGTTCGTGTCCACCGGGTAAGGGTGCCACAGCACGGGACGGTCTGGGGTCCCCCGAGCACGTGGCCTGCCACCAAGGGTGCAACGTGTGCCAGCACAGGCGCAGCGCGGTCAGGACGAGTCCTTGGTATCACCCGATCATCGACCGCTGGTTCGACGCGGCCGTCGCGTGCGACGGCTGGGCCGGTGGGCGTGAACCCGGACGGCATCGCCCGCGACCGATGCCGTCCGGCGTCCGACGCGCTCGCTCATGCTGAACGCTCCGATGGCCTGTTCGTCCATTTGTCGACAGCATCAGGACGGCTCTCGACCTCGAGCGCCGCTTGACACCGGGTTGCCACGACGCGAGACGATCGATACACACCCGGCGGTTCCGCCCGTCGGGTTTTCCTTTTTACCTGAGAGGCCGGCTGAACTGTGATCGGCGTTCGGCGCGTCACGATCTACATCGATGGGTTCAACCTCTACTACGCGCTGCTGAAGCCGAACCCGGCCGTTCGATGGCTTGACCTGTCGGCACTCGGAGCCGCCCTCCGCCCCGCAGACACCGTGACCGTGCGCTACTTCACCGCCAAGGTGCTCCCCGTTCCCGATCCGAATTCCGAGATGCGCCAACGGCTCTACCTGAAGGCCATCGGGACGCTTCCGAACGTGACCGTCGAGTTCGGTCACTTCACCGCCCATCAGGTCCGCATGGCTCTCGTCGCGCCGCCGAACAACGGGCCAGGAACCACCCTCGTGTGAAAGACGGAAGAGAGGGGCTCGGACGTCAACATCGCGACGCGCCTCCTGCTCGATGGTCAGGACGGGCTCTACGACGAGGCGATCGTCATCTCGGGAGACTCCGACCTGGTCGAGCCGATCCGTGAGGCAAACCGACGCTATGATCCGGTCCACGTCAGGAACCCCCGCGACGTGCACAGCGACCTCGCACTCGCGGCAACATCCTACGGCCGTTTGGACCCGACGCTGCTCCCGAAGTGCCAGCTTCCCGAGACTGTCCTCCTCCCGACGGGCCGCTCGGTGACGCGACCCGCCACCTGGTGAGAGCCGACGAAACGGACCAACTGCCAACCGCTCCGGGCAATCAGCTGGGCTCCAGGCTGGGCACGACCAGCCATCCAGCAGCCCGTCCGGCGTAGATCAGCTGCTCGGTCGTGAGGCCCGACCGCGCTCGCAGATCGGCGAGGTGGCGCTTCACGGTGCTCGGCCGACTACCGACGCGCCTGGCAGCTTCTGGGACGGATCCGCCAGCGGCAACGTAGGCGGCGAGGACGTCCATCTGGCACTGGGTCGCGGGCCGCGAGAGCGCGCCGCGCAGGTACCCGTCCCTCATGCGAGATGCCTCGCCGCCGCGGCGAGCCACTCACCGCGACCCTCGATGGGCATCCGCCAGGCTGTGAGCGCGGACCCAACACCTGTCGGGCGCCCCATTGACTGACACGTTCGTGGTCGGCCGCGCTTCGGTAGCGCGCCTACGCACCTCCCCGGCGGATGACCCACCCGGCGACGAGGCCGTGGACGAGCGGGTGGACGCTCAGTCCGGCGACGTCGTCGAGCTTCTCGACGACCGTCGGCTCGACCGTCTGGCCCTCCCGCGCCGCCGCCCACAGGCGAAGGACGTCCGCGCCGCCGCCGATCCGGCCGGCCGCGATCAGCCGGTCGGCGTTCCGGGCCGTCATCCGGT
>JAJYMP010000499.1 GCA_021786915.1 Chloroflexota bacterium | reverse complement strand
GCCGCCTCCGACGCGGCGGCCGCCGGGTAGGGACGGCTGCGATGCGGCGACTCACCCGTCACTCACCTGCCGCTTATCTGCGGACGATCGCTCCCTTCGCCGTCGCTCTCTTGTGGCTCACTGTGAGCTCACCGGTCCTCGCCGCCGATACGGTCCCGACGGGCGCCAAGGAAGCCCTGGCCCCGGTCACGAAGATGATCGGGACGCTCGTCGCGATCGCGATCGGCCTCGGGATTGCGATCTGTGGGGCGGTCATCGTCTGGGGTGGGATCGAGAAGACGCTCGCGGGCGCGAACCAGGACGCCGAACACCGGGCCCACCGGCGGATCCAGAACGGAATCCACGGCCTCGTCTGGATGATCCTGGCGTCCGTCATCGTGTCCACGATCACCGCGATCGCGGTCGCCTACGGGCTCATCGACCGCCCCTTCTGAGGCGATGCTCACGGTCCGGGGCGTGGCCCGCCCCACCCTCCGGACGCTCGAAGGCATCCCTCCCATCCGCTACCGGGCTTCTTGGGTCGCCTTCGTTCTCCTGGCGCTGGCGCTGGCTGGCCTCGGTCTCGCCGTCGTGGGCAGGTCGCCCACTCCAGCGGAGTCGATCGCTCCGCTGATCCCCGGGACCGAGGTCACGCCGCTTCCGCGGGGCGACATTCCGTTCATCGGCGATCCGATCCGCGATCTGACCGTCTGGTACTCGAACCGGGTGAGCGACGCGAACCGGGCGGGCCTTGAGAACCTCCGGGGCCACTTCCTCTCGCCGCTCGATCCGCTGACGGACCCGGCGACCAGGGATCTGTACGGGAAGATGCTCGTCATCGCGATCCCCCTGCTCACCTTCGGCGGGCTCGCCCTCGGCTACCTCATCATGGTCAGCCGGACGACCGGGGAGTCGGCATACACCGCCCGTTCCGTCACGCCGAGGTTCGTCGTCGGCGCGACGCTCTCGATCCTCGGCATCTTCCTCGTCAGCGTCCTCGCCCAGTTCGTCACCGCGACCGATATGGCGATGGTCGGCGTCTCAATCCCGGGGAACGCTGTGGGGGGCCCGGATGCCTGGCCCGCCTCGGGCGGAGTGTTTCAGGTCCTCCAGAATGGCAGCTTCGACCCGCACATCGCCGAGGGCCCGAACAACTGGAACGACGGTGCCTGGCTGTCGGCTGGCCTGCTCGCGGCGGTCCTGATGACGTTCGTCCAGATGATCAACGGCGTGCTCGGGGCGGTCGAGCGCCTCCTGGTCATCATCGGTCCACTCTGCCTCGCTGCCTACGCCCTGCCCGCGACCGAGCGGGTGACCAACCTCTGGCTCAAGATCCTGACCGCGATCCTCGTCGTCCGATTCGCCTGGACGATCGTCTTTGTTCTGTTCAGCCTCGAGGCACTGCCGCTTATCGGCCCTTCCGGCAACCCCGCGACGGTCAATGACATGAACGCGCTGCTCGGTCTCGCCACCGGAGCGGCCGCGATGATGCTCGGTTTGCCCCTGGTCCTGCTACCCGTCGCCCTGAGCGGCCCGGGCGTCCTCAAGCAGTCCCGATGAACGAGCGCGGTCTCGTCGAGGTTCCCGAGAACGCGGTCCGTGACGAGACGCTCGCCTTCGGGCTCACGGCCCCGCAACTTGGGATCTGTGGCGCGGCCGTCGGAATCGCGGCGCTCCTCAACCTCGTCCCGTTGTGGCTCCCGATCAAGCTCGTCCTCCTCGTCGTCGGCGTCGCGCCGGTTGTCCTGGCCGCGATCCTGCCGATCCGGGGCGAGCCGGCGTACCGCTGGCTCGTCCGAGCGGTCCGGCATGTTCGAGGTCGTCGGACCTGGCGCGCGGTCCTCGAACCGCCGCCCGGTAAGTCGCAGCTAAGCGGCGCGCGAGACGATAACGCGCTCAGCGGAGATGCGGACATATCCGATCGGCGCTCTGTCGTTCGGGGGGTTGCTTGGCAGACGGGGGATAATGCCGAATCCGCGCCGCCTATCGCACCCGAGTGGGGAGCGGGTCGTCCGCACCCCACGGAGGCGGCCGGCGATGCTCCCGGTGCTCAGGAGCCAACGCCGATGGGGGAGCAGTCAGTCCGACTACGGGTCATCGCGCCCGGGGAGGAAGGGCCAACAGGGTCAGACGATCCGGATGCTGACGGGGAGGCGCGGCAGCGTCCCCTCGCGATCCCCCATGTGCTGCCCGGCCTGCGACTCGTCTGCGTTCTGGGCTTCGCTGGCGGGGTCGGCAAGACGACGCTCGCGGTTGAGGTCGCGACGCTCGTAGCCGCCCGCGCCCGGATCCGTTCGATCGACGGCGCGGAACAGGCGGTCCGGGTCCTCGTCCTCGACGCCGCCCGGGTCGCCAGTGCCGTTGGGCTTCGACTGGGCCTCGAGCCTGCCGCACTGTCGGCCGCCTGGAGCCACCGGATCTGGCGGGATCCCTCCGCGATCAGCGAGCTTGCCAAGCCGACCCGCTGGCGGGTGGACGTCGTGACCCTCCCGCCCCATCCGCAACTCGCCGAGCGCGACGGACACGAAGGCGATCCCGGCCAGCCGGCCTTCGGCGCCCTCGAGGCGGACGCCCTGCTCGACGGCGCCCAACGTGCCGGCTATCACCTGGTGGTCGTCGACCTCGGGGGCGTCCTCGAAGACGGCCATCGCCAGCTGATCGACCAGTCCGACCTCGTGCTCGGGATCATCCGCCCGACCCTCGAGTCCCTTCCCGACGTCTTCCGGATCGCGACAGTGCTCCGTGCCCAGGGAATGGGTCGCAAGCTCGGGTTGGTAGCCAACGCGGCCGACGACGACACGGAGATCGGCCGGCTCGCCCACGAGGTCGAGGTGCCGTT
>JAJYMP010000159.1 GCA_021786915.1 Chloroflexota bacterium | reverse complement strand
CTCGCGATCGGGCGAGGGCGCCCACGTCTGGATGTTCTTTACCGGGCCGGTCCCGGCCTCGGCTGCCCGGCGGATCGGCGCGTACCTCCTGCGCGAGGCGATGACCGTGCGAGCCGAGATCGATCTCGCGAGCTACGACCGGCTCTTCCCGGCCCAGGACTTCCTGCCGAAGGGGTCGTTCGGCAACCTGATCGCGCTGCCGCTCCAGGGGGCATGCCGACGGCGCGGGACAACGGTGTTCCTGGACCCGGCGACGCTCCGACCGTTCGACGATCAGTGGGCGTTCCTCTCGGCCCTCGGTCGCACCTCGCCCGAGGCGATCAACTCAATCGCCGACTCGCTGCGCGAGGTTGCGGCCGGTCCCCTCGAGCCGACCTATCGCCCACCGCGAGGCCGGGATGGACCGAAGCCGCCGGCCACGATCGGGGCCGAGGCGGGAACGATGCTCGCAGTCGACCGGATCGGCCTCCCGCCAGCGCTGCTCTCCGCGCTCAAGCACCTGGCCTCGCTCCCCAACCCCGCCTACTACGAGAAGGAACGCCTGCGCCTGTCGACCTGGAAGACGCCGCGCTTCCTGCGCTGCTACGGCGAGTCGCTCGACCGGCTCCTGCTGCCGCGCGGGCTACGCGAGGCCGCGGCCGCGGTCGTCGCCGAGGCGGGCAGCCGACTCGTCGTGCGTGAGCAACGCCGGGATCCACCTGCGATCGACGTCCACCTCTCCGCGACCCTGCCGGCCGGCCAGCAGGAGGCGTTCGAGGCGCTGTGTCGCCACGATCTCGGGGTGCTCGTCGCACCGCCGGGCGCCGGCAAGACCGTGCTCGCGTGTGGCGTCATCGCGCGTCGCGCGGTGCCGACGCTGGTGATCGTCGATCGCCAGCCGCTCCTCGAACAATGGCGCGAGCGCCTCGTGACCCACCTTGGGATGGACCGACGGCAGATCGGCGTCGTCGGCGCGGGACGAAGCCGGCCACGTGGCGTCGTCGACATCGCGATCGTCCAGTCGCTGGCGCGCCGCGACGACATCGCCGAGATGACGGCCCGGTACGGGTTCGTGGTCGTCGACGAGTGCCACCATGTCCCGGCCGTCACCTTCGAGCGGGTGGTTCGCCAGATCGCAGCACCGGCCTGGCTCGGCCTGACGGCCACCCCCTATCGCCGTGACGGGCTCGAAGGCCTGATCACGATGTACTGCGGTCCGATCCGGCACCGGATGGGCGAACAGACGGCGGAGGAGACGGGGTTCGTCCGCGCCCTGCTCGTCCATCCAACCGGGCATGTGGCCACACCGACCGAGGGCGATGGCGGCGCAGCGGCTGGAGCGATCCAGTCGATCTTCCGGGGCCTGGTCGACGACGAGGCCCGAACCCGGCAGATCTGCGCCGACGTCGCCGCTGCCGGGCGCGCGGGCCGCAACTGCCTCGTCTTGTCGCAGTGGACCGAGCATCTGGCCCGGCTGCAGGCGCAGCTTGAGGTGCTGGGCCTGCAGCCGGATGTCGTCCACGGCGGGGTGGGCAAGAAGGCACGGCGCCTCATCACCGACCGGCTCGCGGCCGCTCGACCGGGCGATGGTCTCATCCTCCTCGCGACGGGCAGCTTCCTCGGCGAGGGCTTCGATTGCCCGCCACTCGACACGCTCTTTCTCACCTTCCCCGTCGCGTTCAAGGGCCGCCTGGTCCAGTACATCGGGCGCGTGCTCCGCCCGATTGATGGCAAGACTCGGGTCGAAGTCCACGACTACGTCGACCCGCGCGTGCCGGTGCTCTCCCGCATGCACACCAAGCGCCTGGCCGCGTACGCGAGCCTCGGGTTCGACGTGCGTGCGCAGGCGGGCGGTCGAGCGTGACGGACGCCGGAGCGGACGACCCCCTGTGGCGTGAGCTCGGGCGCGGCGGGCCGATCGGTACCTGGTCCTTGGCCGCGGCCCGGGTTGCCCGTCGGGTCCCCGCACGAATCTGGTGATTTGCCGCGAACGCGATCCCGGTGGCTGGCATGGCCCCCCGGCGCCCCCATCACCTGGGTGAGTCAGGTGCTCGTCGGATGCATCCAAGCACGACGCCGCGGGCACCTGAGTACCTGTCCTGCGGTTGAGCTGCGTAACCAGCGCTGCACCCCCGTCAGCGCGATCTCGAGCGCGAGGTGAGCCGGGACATCCGGGTCCATCGCGGCGGTGTCACTCTCCTCTCGCCCCGACCAGATCCCCAGTACGGTCGATTCGTGCTCGGATTCCGCCCGGGACCCCCTTCGCGGCGACCCCATGTCGCACCGACGTACCGCAATGTCCCGGCTCGGCCTCGATTGACCCTACCGGCGGAGCCCTCCCATCGCGCAAGCTCGACGACCCTGAAGCCCTGCCATCGCGAGAACCGCGGGCGGACCGCCCACAACTGGGTTGGGTCACTCGACGCTCAGGATCCGGCGCGGTCGATCCTGGCGATGAGCGCGTTGGCCCACGCGACCGCCTCATCGACGGTGGCGAGCACGCCGAGCCCGTCCGCCGCCTCCGCGTAGATCGTGTCCCAACGTGCGAAGGCGCGCACGACTGGCGGCCAGGCTTGGCGACGGCGCGAGGCGAAGAGGCGCCTGGCCGTCGCCCCCGTGGCGACGAGGTCGATGGCCTCTTCCTGATCCAGGATCTGGAGGTCGACCAGGTCATGGGCACGCTCGTTGCCGCCGGTCCGCGGATCGACCGACGTGCAGGCGTGGAGCTTCTGGGCGACTTGGTGGTCCAGGGCCAGCAGCGCGACGGGCTCGGGTCGCGGCAGGCCGAGCGAGGCAAACAGCGCCTCGATGTCGGCGGCCATGCGCAGCTCCGGCACTAGCGTGCTGCCGACCTCGTCCCGGCCGAGCTCGAAGGGGACCGTGAGCCAGTGCCGGCCCCGGTAGGCCAGGCGGATGTCGAAGGGGCGCATCACGTAGTCATCCGGCACTTGGTCTGGCCGCGGAGGCGGGTTGGCGGACACGGTCCCGGTGAAGCCGTGCCAGCCGGCGGCGAGGCGCTCCGCGAGGGCGTCGATCCAGGTGTCGAGCGGCACGGCGTCCGGCCGGGCGGCGTCGAGGTCCGGGGTGAACCGACTGCCGGCCTCGCCCACGCGGAGCTTCATCGCCGTGCCGCCCTTGACGACACCGGGGGGCAGCATCTGGCCGACGACCGTATTGGCGACAGCGCGCTGCACCCGCCGGACCGGTCGCCCCTGTGAGCGGGCCACCTCGTCGACGAGCCTCACCAGGTGGCGCAGGTTGGCTGGCGGTCCGGTCCGCGCGGCGCTCATGTACCGTCCTCGAGCTCGCCGACGACGCGCTCGCCCTCCACCCGCAGCAGCAGGCCGCGCCGGACCGCCTCCCGCGCGGCGTCGATGAGGCGCTCGCGCATGACGAGGCCGCGGGCGTCGAGCAGCGCCCGTGCGAGGGTCGTCGCCGGAATGCCCTCGACCTCGGTGAGCTCACCGGGCTCGAGGTGCCGCCGGACCATCTCCACGGTCGCCGGGAGCGCCGCGCGCACGCGGTTGGGCGTGCCAACCCGGATCCGCCGCGGGTTGACCAGGCCGAGGTCATGGAGGGCGAGGACCGCGTCCGCGGTCAGGAAGGCGCCGTCGCCGACGCGCAGGACAGCCTCCATGAACGGCTCCCGTCCCGTGGGCGGGATGTCGTCGAACCGGAAGACGCCGCGCGCGACGTGCGTGAGGCCGCCGCGCTCCGCCAGCTTGCGGAGCTCCACCGGCGGGATGCCGAGGTCGGCCGCGTCCCGGGTGGTCACATAGCCGTATCGGTCGAGCGCCCGCTCGTGCAGCTGTCGCCGGTAGGTGTTCGCAAGCATCCGTTGTCCCATGGCAGAACCGTACCGTAAACAGTACGCTCCTGCCAATCGATGTCAAGACCCCAGGTGCCGCGAACCTGTCAGGGTCGTGCACTCACGGCCCCACCACCCGCATTCGCAGTGCCCACGAGACCGGGACAATCATTGGGCATCCGATCGTACGGGATGTTGCCGACGGTTCGTGTTGTGGACGCCCGGCGTTGGCCACAGGGGCGCCAACCAGCCTGGGCATCTTGAGGTAGAGCTGAGTCTCGACATCGGAACTGCCGGCGGCCCTCCGCATTGGCTCTCGGGCGATCCCGCGCATGTGGGTCGCGTAGCGCCTGCCGGGCCCCCGTGGCGGCGCCGCCAGGTCAGGCCCACGGGTCCTTCAGCCATTTCTCCTGCCCGCTGAGATCGATACGCAAGGGCAGTCGGGCCGGGACATCCAGGTCGGTCGCGGCGGCCTGACTCCTCTCGCCCCGACCAGAACAGCCGTTCCAGGGATTCGTGCTTGCCGGCGGGCCGACGGGCCCCGGCGCGGTGGCCCGATGTCGCACCGACCGACCTGAGTGTCCCGGTGCCCTGGCCAGGCGAGGGCGGCAGGACGACGCCGAAACCCGACTGGCAAGAGATCCGTGTCCTGGCGCCAACCGTGCGGGCCGTGGGCCGCCCGGCTGCCTGGGCGGAACGACCTCGTCCGGCCCTCGGATCGCCGCACCCTGATCTCCGGGGGCGCCGTAGGGGTCGGGTGCGAGCCGAGTGACCCCGCTGCGGCAGAGCGGTACCAGGAGTTGCGGAAAAGTCGTACTTCACACTGCGGCAGAGTGGTACCGCAGTCGCAGACGGCGTAGCACGGTTCGATGCTGCGCAATCGCTGACCTTGTGCCGTAGGGGCGCTGAGCTAGCCCTGCTGGCAGGGCTAGGTGCGGAAGGGGACGACCGGATGCTTGGACGCCGTCAGAACGTGCCGTCTTCCGGATCGCCCGCCGTCGGCTGCCGGCCCGCGTCTCCATCGGCCTCGTTGTGGTAGCTCAGCAACGCGGTGGCAAACTGGCGCCTCGCCCTCGTGGAAGCGGACTTACGAGCTCCGTAACGCGACCGTCCGTGCCGCGCGTGCCAGCGAACGAGATGGCCTACTCGTCTGCTTCGTCTCGCGCGTCCGGATGTGAGCGCCTGGGACCAGGCCAGGCTCCAGTCGATGGTGGACTCGCGCCGCCGGGTCGTCCACACGCAGGCGACGAACGTCCTGCCGACGCCGGTTGGACCGACGATGAGGACGTTCCGATGGGCGGCCACCCAGTGCGCTTCGACGAGACTCAGGATGAGTGAGCGGTCGAGGCCGCGGGCGTGGTGGAAGTCCAGATCCTCAACCGACGCGCTCATCCGGAGCCTCGCCGCTCTCAGCGCAGAGGTCACCCACTTCCCCGCTTGAAGCGCGTTTGCCGTTCCCGACCGGCCGGGGTGACACACAACCGTCCCGAATGAGAACCGCACTCCCGTCCGGTAATCTGGGCCTGTCGAGAAGCCCATCAGGTCCGAAGGAGAACAGGTAGTGGAACGCATCGGACCGGGACGCGCTGGACGCGCGTGCTGCTGCCCGGCATCCCCGGATGTCGATCACCTTGGACCGGTGCCGGCGATTAGTGCCCTGCGAGCCGGTGCAGGCGCGGGGCAGGCAGGCGCGACCCAACAGAAAGCTGGTTGCACGCAGGACGGCGCCGCGCCTGCACCTCGCGCCACGCTTGACGCGACCGTCCCGCGAGGCTGCCCCGCTGGACGGCCCAGTGACGCCGATAGTCGCCAAGGGCTCCCAAGGGCATCGGCGCCCGGGAGCAGGACCGGGTTCACGCAGGCCCACGGGAAGCACTCGCCGGAGAACCGGGGGTGACAGCGTCAGGGGGCCTCAAGGGCACCGAGCTTGCCGGCCTGAGCGGCCACAGTCGGCGTCGGCTCGATTCCTTTCTGGACCAGCTTGCCGAGCTCGTCGGCATCGACAGCGGGACCTTCGACACTGACGGCGTCGATCGCGTCGGCGAGGCACTCGGCGGCCGCCTTGAGGCCTTGGGCGCCCTCGTGGAGCTTCGCCGCGACGGAGCCGCGGGCCGGACGCTCATCGCTCGCTTTCCGTCCCGAGTACCCGGTCCGCGCGTGCTCATCGTCGGCCATCTTGACACGGTCTTCGAGTCCGGGGCGGCGAACGCGCGACCGCTGGTTGTCCGCGATGGACGGGCGTACGGGCCGGGATCGGCCGACATGAAGGGAGGACTCCTCCTCCTTGTCCACGCCCTCGAGGCGATCCGCGAGCTCGGCCAGGGGCCCGTCCCAGCCGGCGAGCTCATTGTCGTGGCGAGCCCGGACGAGGAGGTCGGTTCGCCAGTCGGGTCGATCGCGATCCGCTCGGAGGCGTCGCGTGCCGATGTCGCGCTTGTGCTGGAGCCGGCCCGTCCAACCGGTGAACTCATCGCCGCGCGGAAGGGCATGCTCCAGGCCAGGCTGCACTTCACAGGTCGCGCCGCTCACGCCGGGGTCGAACCGGAGCGAGGCCGCAGCGCCGTGCTCGCGGCGGCACACGCCACGATCGCCCTCCATGCGCTCACCGGTCGGCCGGGGGGTGTGACGTGCTCCGTTGGGACCGTTCACGGCGGAACACGTCCCAACGTGATCCCGGAAGAGGCCACCCTCGAGTTCGACTTGCGGGCGTCGACGCGAGGCGCGCTGGCCGACGCCGAGGCCGCCATCGCCGCGCTCTGCGCACGCCCGGCGGTGGAGAACGTCACGATTCGGCTCCAGCCGATTGGACGCTTCCCTGCGATGGAGAGGACGGCGGCCTCCGAGACCCTGCTCGCGCTCGCGGTCGCCATCGGGCGAGGGCTGGGAGCGACGATCCGGGTCGTCGCGACCGGCGGAGCCTCTGATGCGAATACGATCGCTGAGCTCGGCGTTCCCGTGCTCGATGGGCTCGGACCGGTCGGCGGCCAGATGCACTCGACACACGAGTACCTCGTCGTCGACAGCATCCCCGAGCGAGTCGCGCTGCTCGCCGGCCTCGTCGTCGCACTCGGGCGCACGCCACTCAGGATCCCGCCGACACCCTGACAGGGACCCGGCAGCGAGGGGCTGGTGCATGGGCGCCGCTGCTGCTAGTATTGTGCTGTTGACAGTCAACATGGCCTCAGCGTCCGATTGTCGCCGAGCGCCGAAGACGTAGATGGCCGATTATGGGAGTGGTGCGTGACAGAGCAGAGGTCCCTCGCGTTTGGGGTCAACCTCAACAACCGTGAACCACTGATCGCACCTGAGTACGGCATCGCCGAGCTGCTCGACCTGAGCGAGGTGGTCGAGCGCCTCGGGTTCGACTCGGTCTGGGTCGGTGACAGCCTTTTCTCAAAGCCGCGCTACGAGGCGATCTCGCTCCTGTCGGCGATCTCCCAGCGGACGCAGCGCGTCAAGCTCGGGACGGCATGCTTGGTCACCTCCCCCCGGAACCCGCTCTACCTCGCGATGGAGTGGGCGACGCTTGACGTCTTATCCCGCGGCCGGACGATCTTTGGCTGCTGTGCGGGTAACCCCGAGGTCGGCGTGCGCCGCGAGTTCGAAGCGCTCGGGCTCGACTTCGATCGGCGGTTCTCGATCTTCGAGGAGGGACTCGATGTCCTGCGTGCGCTCTGGACCAACGGGAAAGTCACCCACCACGGCGAGCAGTACAACTACGAGGATGTCGGGTTCTACTCGGGCACGGAGATGGGCCCACTCATGCCGATCCAGAAGCCGCCGCCGTTCTGGGTCGTATCGAACCCTCGGCTCGTGACCAACGCCTCGGACGAGAAGATGGTCCGGACGATGAAGAGCGCCTGTCGTCGGATCCTCAAGCACGGCGAGGGCTGGATGACCTGCTGCAGAGCAGAGCATCCTGAAGAGCTGATCGAACAGCTCGGCTACCTGCGAGAAGTAGCCGCCGAGACGGGCGACGATGCGAGTCGGCTCGTCGTCTCCTACCAGGTGACGCTGAACATCGGCGACTCCGAGGAGCAGGCGCGATCCGCCTTCGGGGAGTACATCTCGAAGTACTACCCAGAGCTCAGCAAGGCGATGAACCTCTCGAACTGGGGTCCGGTTGGCACCCCGGAGCAGATCATCGAGTGGTTCCAGACGTTCGCCCGCGCGGGCGTCCATCACTTCATCTGCCGCTTCGGCTCGCTCGACCAGTTCGGGCAGGTGGAGCGGTTCGCCCGTGACGTGCTCCCCGTCCTGCGGTCGGAGCAGCGGGCCGTAGCGAGGTAGGGCGATGGGAACCGATGCAAAGATCCGTCAGCACGCCGAGCTCATCGTCGGTACGTGCTTCACCGTCGAGAAGGATGATGTCGTCACGATCATCACGGACGACAAGCACGCCCACATGGCAAAGATCGTCGCCGACGTTGCGGCGGAGCGCGGTGCCTGGCCGGTGATCATGAACAATGAGACCCAGGTCGCTCGCGCCCTGGCCGACACGCTCTTCCCGATGGCCCCACCGAAGAACCTCCACGACGCAATGCTCGCGGCCGACGAGATCATCATCATGACGAACCTCGAGTGGGCGAACCGCTTCGCTCACGTCTCGGCGGTCAAGGAGTCCTGCGCGAACAACGTGAAGATCGCCTCGGTCGAGCCCGGTATGGGCGAGTGGGATATCACTGAGTCAGACATCCACGCCGCGATCGAGAGAGCCCGAGCCGCCATCTCGTTGTTGAAGGGGAAGAGAGAGTGTCGGATCACGTCGGCGGCGGGCACAGACGTGATCGTTTCGATCGAGGATCGACCGGCCCTTCAAGTCACCCCGCTCCGGCAACGCGGCTGGATGATGGGCCCGCTACCCCTCTGGGCAGAGGTTGCCTTCGCGGCGGTCGAGGACCGCACGAACGGCAGGATCGTCGTCGATGGCAACATGCTGGGTATTGGCGTCGATGTCGTAAGCGAGCCGATCACATGGACCATCCGAAACGGTGTGTGTGTGGCGATCGAGGGCGGGAAGGATGCGGAACGGCTCCGGACGGTGATTGAGGGGGTGTCCGGCGCCGACGTCGTTGGGGAGTTTGCCTTCGGCACCAGTGAGAAGTCGCCTCTCGGCTCGCCGTCAGAAAAGGGACGACTCGGGAACGTCCATTTCGCCCTAGGGGATAACAAGAACGCGTATCCGGGCGGCCGGAACGTCAGCAAGCTACACCTCGACGGGGTCGTCCGCAACGCCACGCTGCAGGTAGTCGACACGGGCGAGTTCATCTTCCGGGACGGGAAATGGGCCCTCTGAGCGGCGTACGGGTCGTCCCCCTCAAGGACGTGGCACCGATCGAGTTGCCGGGCGGAAGCTGGAGCCGTGTGCTTCTCACCGGTGAGCGCGTGGCATCGGCTACCTCACTCGGGTACTCGAGCTTCGCCCCCGGCACGTCGACCGCGATGCTCTCGCACGCGACCGAGGAGCTCGCCTACGTTCTCACGGGCCACGGTGAGCTCCGCCTCGACGACGGCACGGTCGAATACGGGGCCGGTGCTGCTCTCTACGTCCCCGCAAGCGTGTGGCACGCGGTCGCCAACACCGGAGATGAACCGGTAACGATGATCTTTGCCTTCCCGCACCCGGACTATCCGCCGACCAAGCGGCGGCTGGTCGACGAATTCGAGTCTGGCCGATGAGCCCGGACGCCTTGCGAGAACGAGTCGCGATAGCCTGTCGGGTGATCGCCCTCGAGGGCTATGTGGACCTCACCCTCGGTCACGTGAGCGCGAGGAACCCCGGCGATCGAATCGTTTGGATCAAGCGCAAGGGCGTCGCGCTGGACGAAGTCCAGCCCTCCGACGTGATCGCTCTCGACATCGATGACGAGAGCGCGCTCGAGCGCTACGACTATCACCTCGAGTCGGTCATGCACACGGAGATCTACCGCGCTCGACCGGATGTCGGCTCGGTCATCCACGGCCATCCGGTCTACGGGACGGCGTTGGGATCGACCGATGCGCAACTCCTGCTTCTCACCCACGATGCCATCCTCTTCTCCGATGGGCTTGGCGACTACGAGGACGGACCGGCACTGGTGATGAACGCCGACCAGGGCCGACGCGTCGCCGAGGCTCTCGGATCCCGCCGCGCCGCGCTCCTCCGGAACCACGGCGTGGTCGTCGCCGGCGAGGACGTGCGGTGGGCCGTTCTTGCCGCGGTCACGCTCGAGCGGGCGATCCGCTTCCAGGCGATCGCGACGGCACTCGGGTCGCTCCGGCCGATCTCGAAGGAATCGGCCGAACGGCTCAGACAGGAGAAGTATCAGGACGGGTTCATGGACGAGTACTGGGCGGCGTGGGTCCGTCGTGTCCATGGATCGGATGCCCGGAACCGCGCGACGGCCGACTGAGATGCAGATCGTGCTCGAGCTCAACGGCGTCCAGACTGCGCTCGACGTGGAGCCGCAGGAGTTCCTCCTGGACGTGTTGAGGGACCGGCTCGGCCTGACCGGCGCGAAGCGGTCGTGCGACGTACAGGTCTGCGGGTCCTGCACCGTGCTCGTCGACGGCGCCCCGGTGAGCTCCTGCTCGTACCTCGCGGCCGAGACAGACGGGCGGGCGGTCCTCACGATCGAGGGCTTCAGGGAGACGCGGGCCTTCGAGTCGATTGCCGCGGCGTTCACCCGGCATGCCGCCCTCCAGTGCGGCTTCTGCACGCCGGGGATGGTCCTGACGGTCCATTCTCTCCTCGAGGATGGCGAGCTGACCGACGAGGCGTCGATCCGCCATGGCCTTGCCGGGAACCTCTGCCGCTGCACGGGTTACCGCTCGATCCTCGATGCGGTCGGTGAGCTTGCCTCGGGCGAGGTCACCGCGTGAGCACCGTCGCCCCCGCTGCCACGCGAGCGTGCAGCGTACCCCAGGTGGGCCGATCGATGCCGCGGGTCGACGCATCCGAGAAGCTACGCGGCGAAGCCCAGTACGTCGGCGATCTGGTCGTCCCCCGGATGCTCCATGGGAAGGTGCTCCGAAGTCCACTCGCCCACGCTCGGATCGTGTCGATCGATACCGCGGCGGCCGAGGCGATCCCCGGGGTCGTCGCCGTCCTGACCGGGTCCGACCTGCTCGACATCGACCCCTATTTCGGCCATGCGATCAGGGACCGCCCGATCGTCGCGATCGACCGGGTCCGCTTTGTCGGAGAGCCGGTGGCAGCCGTCGCCGCGACCGACGAGGCGATCGCCGAGGCCGCGGTCAGGGCGATGGCCGTCGAGTACGACGAGCTGCCCGTCGTCGCCACGCTCGCGGATGCTCTCGCGCCAGGTGCGATGCTTGTCCACGACCGGCCGATCCAGCCCGGCCTCTTCCACGGGCTCGGGCGTCTGCCTGAGCGCGACGGGAACGTCTGCTATCGCTACACGATCGATCGCGGCGATGTCGAGGCGGCCTTTGCGGCCGCAGACATCGTCGTCGAGGGCGAGTACATCTTCCCCGGCGTCTACCAGTACGCGATGGAGACCCACAGCGTCGTCGCCCAGGTGGACGGCGACGGGATCACGATCTGGGCAACCTGCCAGCACCCATTCCTCGTCCGAGCCGAGATCGCCGCACTCTTCGATGTCCCGCTCGGACGGGTCCGGATCATCGTCCCGTTCCTCGGTGGTGGGTTCGGCAGCAAGTCCTACACGAAGATGGAGCCGATCACCGTCGCGCTCGCACGCAAGGCGGGCCGGCCGGTGAGGATCGTGAACCGAGTCGACGAGTCGATGGCGACCACTCGGCGCCACAACATGACGGCACGGATGCGCACCGCGGCGACCCGCGATGGCCGCCTGCTCGCCCGCGACGTCGAGGCCTGGTTCGACACGGGCGCCTACGCCGACAATGGACCGAGGGTGACGGCGACGGGCGGTGACGCCGCTCCAGGCCCCTACCGCTGGTCCGCGGTTCGTGTCGAGGCCTCCTGCGTCCATACGAACACGGCGCCGTCCGGGTCCTACCGAGCATTCGGCGCTGCCCACCTGCAGTGGGCGGGCGAGCTCCAGGTCGACGAGGTCGCTCGCCGGGCCGGGATCGACCCGATCGAGATCCGCCGGCGCAACCTCCTCCGGCCCGGCGCAGCGGTCCGCCCGGGCGGGAAGCCGCTCGACGCCGATCTCGTAGGCGACGTCGAGAAAGTCGCCGCGGCGCTCGGCTGGACTCGCGACAAGGCCCCCGACACCGGTCGCGGGATCTCGGTCGGGCTGCTTGCCGCCGGCGCCCACCCGGTGTCGAGCGCGATCGTCCGGATGGAGGCTGACGGCGAGGTCATCGTCCTCGTCGGCTCGACCGAGCTCGGCCAGGGCCAGCGGACCGCATTCTCGCAGATCGCCGCGGAAGTCCTCGCGATGCCGGCTGAGCGGATCCGCTGCCAGGGGACCGATACCCGGTTCACTCCGTACGACCGCTCGACCGGCGCGAGCCGATCGACGACGCTTGCCGGGCTCGCCGTCCAGCGCGCTGCCGACGCCGTCCGGGGTGACCTGCTGGACATCGCCTCGGCCATCTGGCCCGAGGCCGAGGGATCGATCGAGCTCCGCGACGGGGCGGCATGGTACGGCGGTGAATGCCGGACCTATCCCGAACTCATCTCGAAGCGGTTCGGGCTGAGTGGCGGCCAGCTCACCGGAGAGGGCGGTGTCCATCCCGAGGGAACCGGTTCCTATGCTGAGGGCCCGGTCTTCTGGGAGGTCTGCATCGGTGCCGCGGAGGTCCACGTCGATCGCGAGACCGGGCAGGTGAGCGTCCTTCGGACCGCGTCGGTGGCCGACGTTGGTCGGGCGATCAACCCCCAGCTCGTCGAGCGCCAGGATGAGGGCGCGACGATGCAGGGGATCGGCAACGCGCTGTTCGAGGAGATGGTGTATGTCGATGGCCAGCTGCTCAACGACAACCTCCTCGAGTACCGCATCCCGACGATCGAGGATCTTCCCATGCACTCCGCGTGCGTCATCGTCGAAAACGAGGACGGCCCTGGCCCGTTCGGGGCGAAGGGCTGCGGCGAGGGAGCGTTCGCGGGGATCATCGGGGCGATCGCCACCGCGCTCGCCGACGCCGGCGTCCCGATGAGCGAACTGCCATTCAGCCCTGAGCGCGTCTGGCGCAGGATCCAGGAACTGAAGGAGGAACCGGGATGAGCACGTACAAGCGGGTTGCGATCATGGGCACCGGCACGATGGGTCCGGGGATGGGTGCCGTCCTCGCGCGGGCCGGCATGGAGGTCGCCCTCTTCGACATCAGCACCGAAGCGCTCGTCCGGGCGAAGACGGGCTACGACCTGGCCTGGGGCGTGCTTGACCGCCTCGGGACCCCGACCGTTGACGGGGGCTCCGTACGCTACGCATCCGACCCGGCCGACGCCCTCGCTGGCGCGGAGTTCGTCATGGAGGCGGTCCCGGAAAAGCTCGACCTCAAGAAGCAGGTGTTCGCCGAGTACGAGCGCCACGTCGGCTCGGACGTGATCCTCGCGTCCAACACGTCGGGCATCCCGATCACGAAGATCGCCGCGGATCTCGAGCACCCGGATCGGGTCATCGGCATGCACTGGTCGAACCCTCCTCACCTCATCCCGATGATCGAGATCATCCCGGGCGAGAAGACCTCCGAGGCGACGAAGGCCGGCGCAGCCTCAATCGTTGAGGACGTCGGCTACTACCCGTGCTTCCTCAAGAAGGAGGTTCCCGGGTTTGTCGAGAACCGGGTCCTCTACGCGATCATGCGCGAGTGCCTCGCGCTCGTCGACGAGGGCGTGATCGGCCGCGAGCAACTCGACCTCAACGTCAAGTGGGGCATCGGCTACAAGCTGGCGGTCATTCCGCCGATGCAGCTCCTCGACATGGCCGGTCTGGACATTTACTCCAGCGTCGCGAGCTACCTCAACCCGGACCTCTCGAACGCGGCCGAGGTCTCCTCGACGATCCGCGACCTCACGAGCCAAGGCCGCCTTGGGATCAAGACGAAGGGCGGGATCTTCGACTACACGGACGAGCAGATCGATCAACTCCGGGCGGAGCGCGCGATGAAGCTCGTGGCCGTGCGGAAGGCGCTCGGCTAGGAGTTGCCAGGGGCCAGGCGTGCTGCCTCCACCACCCGAGACAAGGGGAGACGTCAGGTGAAGATCTACCTACTCGACTTCGGATCGCTCGTCATCGACCGCTCGGATGTCCTTTGGCACATCGACGTGGGGACCCCCGTCCGGTTCCCCGTGTACGGCGTGTACGTCGACCACCCCGAAGGGAAGTTCATCTTCGACACGGGCTACGACCTCGAGCACGTAAAGAAGGTCCTTCCCTTCGAGCTGCCCGAGCAGACGCCTGCGCAGACGCTGCCAGAGCAGCTGAAGCGATGCGGGACGACGCCGGAGGAGATCAACTTCGTCATCAACTCCCACCTTCACTTCGACCACGTGGGCGGGAATCGGTTCCTGAAGAACGCGACGACGCTCGTCAGCAAGCAGGAACTCAGGTCGTGCAAGGTGCCAGAGCCGTTCGAGCGGCTCGGCTACTCGGACCTCAGCTTCGACATTCCCGGAATGAAGTACGAGTTCATTGAGGGTGATGTCGAGCTGGCCAAGGGCCTCTCGCTCTTCCAGACCGTAGGTCACACGATCGGTCACTACTCGCTCCTCGCCGAGCCCGAGGGTAGGCGGCCGATGCTGTTCGCCGGTGACGCAGCCTACTCTTACGAGACGCTCGAGCGGATGATCATCGGAGGCTTCCATCTCGACCCAGTCGACTCGATCAGCGCCCTCAAGCGGATCAAGGCGATGGCGAAGAAACACGACGCCGAGATCTTCGTCTCCCACGAGATGGAGCCGTGGCTCACATGGAAGCATGCTCCGGAGTTCTACGGGGCCTGAGTTCCATCTGTTCCCGCGTTCGACAGGAGAAGGGAGCCTTCGGATGAAGCTCAAGGATCGCGTCGCGATCATTACCGGCAGTGCCCAGGGAATCGGCAGGGCGATCGCCGATAAGTTCGCCGAAGAGGGCGCAACGGTCGTGATCGCCGATGTCAACGGGACCGGGGCCGAGGCAGCCGCCGCTTCGATCCCGGGCGCGGTGGGGCTTCAGATCGACGTCTCTAACCAGAAGGACGTCGCCCGGATGGTCGAGGAGACGGTGCGTCGGTTCGGCAAGCTCGACATCCTCGTGAACAACGCCGCGATCGTGCCGTTCACCGCGTGGGACGACATCGACTTCGACGAGTGGCGCCGGATCATGGCGGTCAACCTTGACGGCGTGTTCCTTACCTGCCGAGCCGCCTCCGACGAGATGCGCAAGCACGGCTACGGGCGGATCGTGAACATCGCCTCGAATACCCTCGTCGCCGGGACGCCGAACATGGCCCACTACGTCGCGTCAAAGGGCGGTGTCTTCGGTCTCACCCGGGCGCTCGCGACCGAGCTCGGGAAGTACGGGATCACGGTGAATTCCGTTGCGCCCGGCCTGACCGAGACGGAGGGAGTAAAGGCGAGTCCGCACGCAGGTGCGTTCGACTTCGTCCAGTCGCTCCAGGCGATCCAGCGCCACGGCGCTCCCGCCGATATCGCCCCGGCCGTTGCCTTCCTGGCCTCCGAGGAGGCCCGCTGGGTCACCGGCTCGATGCTCGTCGTCGACGGCGGACACACGCGCCACTAGGAGAGGCAGCATCGTCAGCTTCCCGATCCAGCGCGTCGGCACGATCCTCGCGGTCGCTGACGTCGAGCGGTCCGTCGAGTTCTACACGGAACACCTGGGCTTCGTCGTCGCGGCCCGCTACGCCGATCCGCCGTACGCGACCTTGACCCTGGCCGGGGTCCGGCTCTCGTTCGCGGAGCAGGGCCACGAGGCGCCAGACGGGCCCGGGCTCCTCATGACGGTGCTCCAGGACCCGGCACGACCGCCAGTCGTCCTCGTCCTCGAGGTCGATGACGCACGCGGGCTGCACCGCGCGCTCACGGCGGAGGGCGTGACCTTCCTCGCCGAGCCGTACGAGCCACCGTGGGGTGGCTATCGTTTCTTCGTCGTCGATCCCGACGGCTACCTCGTCGAACTCGAGCAGCCGTCATGAAGGCGGTCGTCCTCGCCGGGGTCGGAGACATCCGGGTCCTCGATGTCCCCGGCCCTACGATCATCGCCGCAGGTGACGCCATCGTCCGGGTCACCACCTGCGGATTTCACGGGTTTTGGCCACCCGGTTTCACGGCAAATGGCCACCCTGTTTCGCCGGAATTGGCCACCCTGTTTCACGGGTAATGGCCACCCCCTCGGATAGGTCGTCGGCAGCGCCGGC
>JAJYMP010000225.1 GCA_021786915.1 Chloroflexota bacterium | reverse complement strand
TCATCCCGGAGGCCTCCAGCGTCCGAAGTGCCCGCTGCACCTCGTCATCCAACCGAACGGACACCGCCTGCGTCATGGCCCATAATTGTATCACGACACGTCATACAAGCGGTTGGTGGAGCTGATGGGACTCGAACCCACGACCTACTGGTTGCAAAACACGGCAAGCTCGTGAGGGCTGGCGCGGTCTAGCGAGTTTGGGCAGGTCAGGATAGGTGTCTTACAAGGGTGTAACGAGTCTGGCGAGGCTAGTTAGGGGTGGTCGCGGGGAGTTTGGGTGACAAGAGAGTGACAAGCGAGGGGGCTCGAGGTCAGGCGGCGGCGAGGCGGCGGGCGCGACGGCGGCGCTTCCGCTGGGCCTGGGTGAACCCGCCCCAGACGCCTTCCTGCGCGCCACCCGCTTCCTCGCACTCGGCCCGGACGATGCAGCGCGCGCAGACGGCCACGCCGGCCTCGGGGCGGTCGAAGAACGCCTCCGGGCCGTAGCCTCGGCAGCGGGCCTGGGCGTGCCACGCCGGGCGATGGGTGATGGCCTCGAGCAGGTCGAGGGCGCCGAGCAGGTGCTCCCCGCCCACCCGGGGGTCCGCGACCTGCTCGGCTACGCCCACGTCCGGCCAGGTTAGCGACGGGCGAAACGGTGGTTAGGCTCGGGGCCGGCGCCGCCGGGTGTGCGGCGACGGCGGAGACGGTGTGCGGGCGACGCGCTCAGGCGCCGGCGTCGAGCGGTTGATCCGAGACGCGCAGGATCAGGATGGTCGCGTACTGCTCAACGACGGTGTAGTCGACGAATGCGATGGTCCCCGGCACGGCGGCGGTATAGGCCGGGACACCGGGACGCTTCCTAGTCGCCGTAGCGGCTCCCTCCGGATCGGTAGCTAGGCGCGGGAGCCAAGCCAGCATCGCCTCGCACTCCTCTGCGGACGCGCCACGCATCCATTCGAGGACATGTTCCTCCCCGTTGATCTGGTACACGGGGACGGAGGATGTCAGCCGCGCGGAACGTGCTGGGCCAGGCGCGCGACGACGTCTTCGACCTTTGACCCCTCGGGGCGCCAGGACCCGTCCGCGAGCTTCTCATCGATCGCGTCCAGCTCGGCGAGGAAGTCGGTCTCCTCCAGCGCGGTCACGTGGAGCAGCAGCCGCAGCGCCTCCTGAATCGAGTGGACCTCGCGGGCTGCCGCCATGAGCCGGGCGTGCAGCTCGGTGGGTCCCTCGATAGGTCGGAGCTCGTCAGCAGCTTTGAGCAGCCGGAGACGCACCCGCTCGACGTCCGCGGTCGTCCCCTCGGGCGATGCGTCAGCGATGGTCATGACACCAGGGTACGGGAACCACAGTTCTGTAAGACGACCTCGACTGCCTGCGGGTTGAGCAGCCGGTCGCCGGGGAAGCCGAGCCGGCGGGCAGCCTCACGAGCGCGCTGGTCGGCCGTGGCAGACGCGTACCTCGACGTCATCTCCCGAGTCCGCCAGCCGAAGAGCCGCATGGCGTCCCCCTCGGAGAGCCCCGCGGCGAGGTGGTGGTATGCCGCCCGCCCGGAGATGAGCGACCTGCTCGGCGATGCCCACGCGACCGCAGTGTAACGGCGGGCGCCAGCCCTGCTCAGCCTCGGTGGCCGACGCGCTCGTGCTCGCAGAAGGCGAAGTGCCTGCGCTCGAGGAGCACCGCCCGCACCACGTCGTCGACGAGCCAGTAGGGAAGCGGCAGGCCGGGGCGCCAGTTCTCGACCAGCTCACCGAGGATCGCGTCGTCGCCCAGCTCCGGCGTGGCGGTCATGACCTCGGCCCGGAAGCGGGTGCATCCGAGGTCGCCGTTGAGCACCTTCGGCCGACGGTCGGTGACCCAGGGGTACGTCCCTTTCCAGTGCCAGAGATACGGGCACGTACACCACGACCCCCGGCACTCGTCGAAGCGGGCGATGGTCTGCGGCCCGGGCACGATGTCGTGCTCGACCAGGATGAAGTCCTCACCGGCTCGCCACAGGTCGCGGAACAGCTCCCAATACGCCCCAGGCGGCGAGACGTCGACGTAGCGGACGCGGTCACCGAAGGGGGCCAGGGCGGCGGCGGTGTCGGGGTGAAGGCGCGTGAGCGGCACGACGATCCGGGCCGGCTCGAGGGAGGGGCGCTCGCAGCGGGGCGGCGCGTGGTGGACCGGCAGCCCGGCGGGCGGAACAGGGGCCATCAGAGGCTCTTCGCGGCCGGCGAGCGGTAGGAGAGGTGCTCCTCACGGGCGATCGCGGCACGGATCGCGTCGTGGTCGGCCGCCCGCCGCATGGTCGGGTCGACGAGGAGCGGCTGGGCGCTCAGTTATATGGTGCGGTCGCTGTAGTCCGTTGGGTCCCGGACGAGGTCATAGTCGGCACGCTCCAGGTGATGAGCCCAAAGGGGGCGCCCGGAGAGGCGCAGCCGCTTGCGGAGCACCGTCCAGCACGCGACTTCGATCCGGGGGGCGCCCCAGGCCCGCTGGAGGTCGCTCACCGCCTCGATGGCCGGCACGAGGTCGGTGTCGGTGGACACGATGATGCCGACGTCGTAGTTGCGGCGAGCACCGTTGAATACGACGTCCACTGCGAGCGAGACATCGACCCCCTTCTCCTGCGCTGGCTGGCTAGGCCAGTCCTTCGGGTAGCGAAGGGAGCGTCCGATGACCTTCGCTCCGGAGGCTTCCCACGCAGCACGTTGTCTCTGGTGCGCCGCCGATGACTTCGGGTCTCGATTGGGCGACGGTACCCCAGTGTAGATCCGGCACTCGTCGAGCACCCGAGTGGCGGGCGCTGAGGACACCGGGCGATCGGCCAGCAGGTTCGCCAGCTTGATGGGGTCGACCTGTCC
>JAJYMP010000187.1 GCA_021786915.1 Chloroflexota bacterium | reverse complement strand
GACCCGGAGACCGGGCTCGTCGCCATCAAGCCCTCAGGCGTCCGGTACGGCGAGCTCACCGCCGAGTCGATGGTGGTCGTCGACCTCGACGGGACCGTCGTGGAGGGCCAGCACGCGCCGTCCTCCGACACAGCGAGCCACCTGTACGTGTACCGCCACCGCCCCGACGTCAACGGGGTGGTCCACACGCACTCGCGCTACGCCACCGCGTTCGCCGTGGTGGGGCGGCCGATCCCGGTGTACCTGACCGCCCAGGCCGACGAGTTCGGCTGCCCGATCCCGTGCGCCGGGTTCGCCCTGATCGGCGACGACTCGATCGGGCGGCTGATCGTGGACACCATCGGCCCCTCGACGGCGGTGCTGCTCAAGAACCACGGCGTGTTCACGATCGGCGCGAGCGCCCGGGCCGCGGTCAAGTCGGCCGTGATGGTCGAGGACATCGCGGCCACCGTGTTCCTGGCGCTCCAGCTGGGCCAGCCCGACGAGATCCCGCCCGACCTGGTCGCGAAGCTCCACGACCGCTACACGAACGTCTACGGCCAGCGCCCGGCGCCGGCCCGCTGAGGAGGAATCGATGCTCGACCTCGCCCCGTACGAGGTTTGGTTCGTCACCGGCAGCCAGCACCTCTACGGCCCGGAGGTGCTCGACGCGGTAGCGGCGCACAGCCAGGCCATCGCGACGGCGCTGGACGAGGCACCCGCGATCCCGGTCCGCGTGGTGTTCAAGCCGGTCCTGACCGGCGCCGACGGCATCCGTCGCCTCGTCGCCGAGGCCGACCTCGACCCCGCGTGCGTGGGCCTCATCACCTGGATGCACACGTTCAGCCCGGCCAAGATGTGGATCGCGGGCCTCGAGGCGCTCCAGAAGCCCTTCCTCCACCTGCACACGCAGTTCAACCGCGAGATCCCCTGGGCCGACATCGACATGGACTTCATGAACCTGAACCAGGCCGCCCACGGCGACCGCGAGTTCGGGTTCCTGGCCGCCCGGCTGCGCATCGAGCGCAAGGTGGTCGTGGGCCACTGGGGCGAGGCCTCGGTCCAGGCGCAGATCGGGACGTGGACGCGGGCCGCCTGCGCGCGGGCCGACTGGCAGAGCGGCAGGATCGCCCGGTTCGGCGACAACATGCGCGAGGTCGCGGTCACCGAGGGCGACAAGGTCGAGGCGCAGCGCAAGTTCGGCTTCTCGATCAACACCTGGGGCGTTGGCGACCTGGTCGCGGCGATCGACGATGTCAGCGAATCGGAGGTCGACACGCTTGTCGGGCGGTACCTCGACGAGTACGACGTGGTCGCGGCGCTGCAGCCCGGCGGGGAGCGGGCTGACAGCCTGCGCTACGGCGCCCGCCAGGAGATCGCCCTGCGCGGCTTCCTCGAGGCCGGCGGCTTCACCGCGTTCACCGACACGTTCGAGGACCTCCACGGCCTGCGGCAGCTGCCCGGGCTCGCCGTCCAGCGCCTCATGGCCGACGGCTACGGCTTCGGCGGCGAGGGCGACTGGAAGACCGCGGCCATGGTCCGGGCCATGAAGGTGATGTCGGGCGGACTGCCCGGCGGCACCTCGTTCATGGAGGACTACACGTACCACCTGACCGGCGGCAGCGACGACGTCATCCTCGGCGCCCACATGCTCGAGGTCTGCCCGTCGATCAGCCGCGAGCGGCCGCGCCTGGAGATCCACCCGCTGGGCATCGGCGGCAAGGAGGACCCGGTCCGTCTGGTGTTCACCGCCCACACCGGGACCGCGGTCGCCGCCTGCGTCACGGACATGGGCCAGCGCTTCCGGATGGTGGCCGCGGTGGTCGACGTCGTGGCGCCCGAGCACGACCTGCCCAAGCTGCCGGTCGCGCGCGCCGTCTGGCGGCCGCGGCCCGACCTGCGCACGGGCGCCGCCGCCTGGATCCACGCCGGCGGGTCCCACCACACGAGCCTCGGCTTCGACGTGACGCCGGAGCACCTGCGCGACTTCGCCGCCATGACCGGCACCGAGCTGCTGGTCATCGACGAGGGCACCAACCTCGACGCGTTCCGCGACCAGCTCCGCTGGAGCGACCTCTACTGGTCGCTGGGGCGCGGGCTGTAGGCCCGCGCACCCGTCCAGGCCCCGGGCACTCGGTGTCGGGAGGGATGCGAAAAGACCCTTGACGGGTGCAGATGGGGCAGCCTAGGATTGCGACCGTTATCGTTCACGGGAACGATAACGGCAGCAGATGGCCGGAGTGAGCGGACGGGCAATGCGACCCCTCGCGCGCTCCTGCGGGGCGCGCGGCAAGCCGCGACGAGCCGGTCCGGACCAAGCAGAAGGCGGCCATGGGCGCCGTCGCAGGAGGAGAGCAGGACACCGATGAAGAAGTTCCTGAGCGTGGCCATCCTGGCCGGTGCTCTCGTTGCGGCTTGTGGTGGCAGCGCCGCCTCGACCGCGCCGTCGCAGGATGCTGCCTCGCAGCCCGCCGCCTCCGTGGCCCCGGCCTCGCAGGCCGCCGCTTCCGCCGTCGCCTCGCAGGCCACGGCCGGGGGCCTCATCGGCATCGCGATGCCGACCAAGTCCTCCGCCCGCTGGATCGCGGACGGCGACAATCTCGTGGCCAGCCTCAAGGGGATGGGCTACGACACTGATCTGCAGTACGCCGAGGACGACATCCCCACCCAGGTGTCGCAGATCGAGAACATGATCACCAAGGGCGCCAAGGTGCTCGTGATCGCCGCCATCGACGGCACCACGCTGACCGACACCCTGCAGAAGGCCGCTGACAAGGGCATCAAGGTCCTCGCCTACGACCGGCTGATCCGCAACAGCAAGAACGTGGACTACTACACGACCTTCGACAACTTCAAGGTCGGCGTCCTCCAGGCCACCTCGATCGTCAAGTCCCTCGGGCTCGACGCTGGCAAGACCGGGCCGTTCAACCTCGAGCTGTTCGCGGGCTCCCCGGATGACAACAACGCCGGGTTCTTCTTCAACGGCGCCATGTCCATCCTGCAGCCCTACATCGACAAGGGCGTCCTCGTCATCCAGAGCAAGCAGACCAAGTTCCCGGAGCAGGTCGGCACGCTCCGCTGGGACGGTGCCACCGCCCAGGCGCGCATGGACAACATCCTGTCCACGTACTACTCCGACAAGAGGGTTGACGCGGTCCTGTCGCCCTACGACGGCATCAGCCGGGGCATCATCGCCTCGCTCAAGCAGGTCGGCTATTACGCCGCCGACAAGCCCGGCCCGGTGGTCACCGGCCAGGACGCCGAGCTCCCGTCCGTGAAGTCGATCCTCGCCGGCGAGCAGACCAGCACGGTGTTCAAGGACACCCGTCTCCTGGCCAAGTCCGCCGCCACGATGGTTGACCAGATGCTCAAGGGCAGCACGGTCGACGTCAACGACACCAAGACGTACGACAACGGCGTCAAGGTGGTCCCGTCGCACCTTCTCGACATGGTCCTGGTCACCAAGGACAACGTCCAGAAGGAGCTGGTCGACAGCGGCTACTACACCGCTGACCAGCTGAAGTAGGCTTAGCCGATCACGGGCGGGTGTGCGGCGGTCAAGCCCCGCACACCCGTTTTCCATATCAGGAGGCTTGCAGTTGGAGGCGGCGGGTCGAGTGAGCGACGTCTTGCTCGAGATGCGGAGCATCACGAAGGAGTTTCCGGGCGTCCGGGCCCTCAAGGACGTCAGCTTCTCCGTCCGCCCCGGCGAGATCCACGCGCTCGTCGGCGAGAACGGGGCCGGGAAGTCGACGCTGATGAAGGTCGTCAGCGGCGTCTACCCGCACGGCACCTACGAGGGCCAGTTCTTCTACAAAGGCGAGGAGTGCCGCTTCGCCGGGGTGCGCGAGAGCGAGCGCAAGGGCATCGTCATCATCCACCAGGAGCTGGCGCTCATCCCGCACCTCTCGATCACCGAGAACATCTTCCTCGCCAACGAGCAGACGACCCGCGGCGTCGTCAACTGGGGCCTGTCGCACTCCAGGGCGAAGGCGCTGCTGGACAAGGTGGGCCTCGACGAGACCCCCGACACCAAGATCAGCCGGCTGGGCGTCGGCAAGCAGCAGCTGGTCGAGATCGCCAAGGCGCTGTCCAAGAACGTCGAGCTCCTGATCCTCGACGAGCCCACCTCGTCGCTCAACGAGAACGACTCGCAGAAGCTGCTCCAGCTGCTCCGCGAGTTCCGGGCCCAGGGCATCGCCTGCGTGCTGATCTCCCACAAGCTCAAGGAGGTCGAGTCCGTCGCGGACACGATCACCATCCTCCGCGACGGCGCGGTCATCGAGTCCCTGGACGCCCAGGGAGGGCACGTGACCGAGGACCGGATCATCCGCGGCATGGTCGGCCGCGACATGACCCACCGGTTCCCGCCGCGCGAGGCGAAGATCGGCGACGTCGCCTTCGAGGTCCGCAACTGGAAGGTCGCCCACCCGGTCTACGAGGACCGGATGGTCATCAACGACGTCAGCCTCAACGTCCGCAAGGGCGAGGTCGTGGGCATCGCAGGCCTGATGGGGGCCGGGCGGACCGAGTTCGCGATGAGCGTCTTCGGGCGGTCCTGGGGCCGGTTCGTCGGAGGCCAGGTGCTCAAGGACGGCGTCGAGGTGGACGTCAGCACGATCCCCAAGGCGGTCGCCCACGGGATCGCGTACGCCACCGAGGACCGCAAGACCTACGGCCTGGTCCTGATGAGCGACGTCAAGACGAACATCACGCTGGCCAACCTCGGGGGCGTGTCGCATTCGGGGGTCCTGATCGGGCCCAAGGAGATCCGCGTCGCCAACGAGTTCCGCGACGCGCTCGGGATCAAGACGCCGAGCGTCAAGCAGGTCGCGATGAACCTGTCGGGCGGCAACCAGCAGAAGGTCGTCCTGGCCAAGTGGCTGTTCGCGGACCCGGACGTGCTGATCCTCGACGAGCCCACCCGGGGCATCGACGTGGGGGCCAAGTACGAGATCTACACGATCATCAACCGCCTGGCCGCCGAGGGGAAGGCCGTGATCATCATCTCGTCCGAGCTTCCCGAGGTCCTGGGCATCTCGGACCGCATCTACGTCATGGCCGCGGGCCGCATCGCCGCCGAGATGGCGGCCGCCGATGCGACCCAAGAGGCGATCATGAAGGCCATCATGCGGCTCGCCCGCGCAGGAGCTGAGGAAGTCGTGCTGTGAGCGCTCCCGTCGAAGCAACCTCCATCCCGACGGTGGTGCCCGAGGAGCCCGCGCCAGCCCACGGGATCCTCAAGACGCTGCGCGCGGGCGTCGGCCAGGGCGGCATGCTGCTCGCCCTGCTCGTGGGCGTCCTGTTCTTCCAGATCACGACGGGCGGCATCATGCTCCGCTCGCTCAACGTCACCAACGTCTTCCTCCAGAACGGCTACATCCTCGTGATGGCGCTGGGGATGCTGCTGGTCATCGTCATCGGGCACATCGACCTGTCGGTGGGCTCCGTCGCGGGTTTCCTGGGCGCCGTCGTCGCGGTGCTGATCGTGGGCGTGGACGTGCCCGGGCTCGGACACGTCCAGTTCGATCCCATCATCGCGGTCCTGCTGACGCTCCTCGCAGGCGGCCTGATCGGCGCCTTCCAGGGCTGGTGGATCGCCTACCTGCGGGTCCCGTCCTTCATCGTCACCCTCGCCGGCATGCTCCTGTTCCGGGGCGCCACGCTGTTCATGCTCGGCGGCCAGCCAGTGGGCCCGTTCCCGGAGAGCTTCCGCGCGATCTCGGCCGGCTTCATCCCAGAGCCGATCGGCAGCATCCCGGACCCCTTCGGGCCCAAGGACGTCATCCTGGCCAACCTCACGAACCTGCCGCTGTTCGGCAACCTCAAGCTCGTCCTGCCCCTCGGGGGCGACCCGCTCCAGCTGTCCACGCTGATCCTCGGGGCCCTGCTGTGCGCGTTTATCGTGTTCCTGGGCTGGCGATCGCGCCGCGAGCAGGTGAAGTACGGCTTCCGCGTTCCCTCAGTCCGCCAGTTCTGGGTCCGGAACGCCCTCGTGAGCCTGGGCATCATGTTCATCGCGTACCGGCTGGCGGGCTACAAGGGCCTGCCGATCGTGGCGCTGGTGGCGTTCCTGCTGATCGGCCTGTACATGTTCGTGACGATGCGAACGGTCATCGGGCGCCGGATCTACGCCGTCGGCGGCAATGCCAAGGCGGCGATGCTGTCGGGCGTCAACTCGAAGCTGATGGTCTTCCTCTCGTTCGTCAACATGGGCGTGCTCGCCGCGCTCGGCGGGATCATCATCGCCGCCCGCCTCAACTCGGCCACGCCCAAGGCAGGCTACGGCTTCGAGCTCTCGGTCATCGCCGCGACCTTCGTCGGCGGGGCGTCGGCCTACGGCGGCGTCGGCACGGTGGCGGGGACCGTCATCGGCGCCCTGTTCTTCGGCCTCCTCAACATCGGCATGGGCATCATGAGCATCCAGATCGACTACCAGTTCATGGTCCAGGCCCTCGTGCTCCTCGTCGCGGTGTACTTTGACGTGCGGGGCAAGAGTCGCGACGCCTGACGAGGCAAGGGGCTGATGACCACCATCGAGGGCTACGGCTCCACGCCGCCCGAGCCGGGCGAGGCCGTGCTTGACCTGCATGCGGGCGACGTGCGCGTCGTCGTGCGGCCGGCGCACGGGGGCCGGATCGGGCAGGTGAGCGTGGGCGGGCGCGAGCTGCTGGTCGGCGGCCACCCGATGGGGCCCGTCTACTGGGGCGCCTACCCGATGGCGCCCTGGGCGGGCCGGATCCGCCACGGGCGGTTCTCGTTCGCCGGGGCCACGAACCAGCTGCCGCTCGCCGCGCCGCCCCACGCGCTCCACGGCGTCGTGTTCGACCGGCCGTGGCGCGTTGACGGACCGGACGCGATCTCGATCGACCTCGACGAGCGCTGGCCGTTCTGCGGGCGCGTATCGCAGCGGTTCGCGGTGCGGGAGGACGGACTCGACGTGGCGATGACGCTCGAGGCGGACGAGCCGATGCCGGTGACCATGGGCTGGCACCCCTGGTTCCGGCGCGCGCTGGAGCCGGGCGGGGAGGGCGCGTCCCTCTCGTTCGACCCGGCCGAGATGCTGGTCCGGGACGGGGAGGGGATCCCGACCGGTGAGCACGCGGCGCCGCCGGAGGGGCCGTGGGACGACTGCTTCACGGGGCTCCGGTCGGACCCGGTGCTGGCCTGGCCCGGCCTGGCGCTGACGCTGTCCTCGACGTGCGACTGGTGGGTCGTCTACAACCAGCCGGCCTACGCCATCTGCGTGGAGCCCCAGTCTGGCCCGCCGGACGCGGCGAACGCAGACCCCGACGTGGTGACGCCGGACGCGCCGATGACCCACACGATGTCCTGGCGCTGGGAGCGGACCTAGCAGGGTCCGTCAGCCCGGCACGAGCTCCGGCGGCAGCAGGTAGCGCAGGGTGCCCTTGCCGGCGGCCACGTCGTCGCCGGGGAAGTCGATCCGGGCGAGCGCGGCCTTGCGCATGGGGATCGCGGAGGTGCCGATCAGGCTGCCCAGCAGCTCCGAGAAGTCGGGATCGTGGCCGACCAGGCACGGCCGGTAGGCGGGGCCCGCGTCGTCGAGGATCGCATTGAGCATCTCGGGCTGGAGCGGCCCGCCGAGCCGATCGTCGACGACCACCTTGACGCGGTTGCGCATCGCCTTGGCGACGATCTCGGCGGTCTGGGTCGAGCGGACCTTGGGCGAGGTGATGAACAGGTCCGGCGGCTCGTCGATGACGGCCAGCAGGCCCCCGAGGTCCTTCGCCTGGCGGCGGCCCTTCTCGGACAGCGGCCGCGCAGCGTCGTCGCCCTCCCACTTGGCGGGGTCCCCGGCGTGCCCGTGTCGGAGCAGGTGGAGCGCGATCATCGGTCCTCCATGGCGGCGGCATCCTCGCATGCGCCACGCCTGAGAGTGTAGGCCCCGGCTAGGGGTTGAGGTCCTCCACCTCGCCCGAGGCCAGGAACACGATGTCCTCGGCGATGTTGGTCACCCGGTCGCCGATCCGCTCGAGGTAGTGGGCGGCGAACAGGATCCGCGTGCAGGGGTCCACGTTGGCCGGATCGGCCCGCATCAGGTCCAGGCAGTCCGCGAAGATCGCGTGGTAGCGGTCGTCCACGTCGTCGTCGAGCTTGGCGACCTCTCGGGCGCGCGCCTCGTCGACATCGACGAGTGCCCTGACGATGCCGCGCACCTGGTCGGCCACGCGCTCGCCCAGGTCGGGCAGCTTGACGTAGTCCTTGATCGGCGCGAAGGGCGCCAGCTTGCGCGACTGCTTGGCCACCGAGCCCGCGTGGTCGCCCATGCGCTCGAGCTCGTACGAGACGTGGTCGAGCGTGAGCAGGTAACGCAGGTCCCGGGCCACGGGGGCCTGGGTCGCGATGACCGCGGCGATCATGGCGGTCGCCTTGCGCTGGACCTCGTTGATCAGCCGGTCGTCGATGATCACCTTGAGCGCGGCGTCGGCGTCGTGGGTGACCAGGGCATCGATCGCGGCGCGGATCTGCGCCTCGACCAGCGAGCCCATGCGCAGGATGTTGTCCTTGACCTCGGCCACCTCGTGGTCATAGGCGCTGCGGGTGGGGTGGGCGAACAGCACGGGCTCGCGGTGCTCGACGGTGGGGGGCGTCGTCCTCTCCTCGGTCATGCGCGGTCTCCTCGTCTCAGCCGAAGCGGCCGGACACGTAGTCCTCGGTGAGCTGGTTGGCGGGGTTCGTGAAGATCCTCAGCGTGTCGTCCAGCTCCACAAGGTACCCCGCACGGTCCTCGCCTAGCGTGAAGAACGCGGTTCGGTCGCTCACCCGGGCGGCCTGCTGCATGTTGTGGGTGACGATGACGATGGTGTAGTCGATCTTGAGCTGGGCGATCAGCTCCTCGATCTTGAGGGTCGCGATCGGGTCGAGGGCCGAGCAGGGCTCGTCCATCAGGATGACCTCGGGGTCGGTCGCCAGCGTGCGCGCGATGCACAGGCGCTGCTGCTGGCCGCCCGAGAGCGCCAGGCCGCTCATGCGGAGGTCGTCCTTCACCTCGTCCCACAGGGCGGCGTGGCGGAGTGAGCGCTGCACGACCTCATCGAGCCTGGCCTTGTCCTTCTGGCCGAACCGGCGGGGCCCGTAGGCCACGTTCTCGTAGATCGACATCGGGAACGGGTTCGGCCGCTGGAAGACCAGGCCCACCTTGCGGCGGACCTCGACCGGGAGCACGCCCGACGCGTACACGTCCTCGCCGTCGAGCTCGACCGTGCCCTGGACCGCGGCGCCCGGGATCAGGTCGTTCATGCGGTCGAAGCACCGCAGCACCGTGCTCTTGCCGCAGCCTGACGGCCCGATGAACGCCATGACCGAGTGCTCCGGCACGTCCAGCGTCACGTCGCGGACGGCGACGCGTGGGCCGTAGCTGACCTTCACGTCGCGCGCCTGCAACTTGACCGGGGCCTGGGGGTCGATGCCCGTCAGCGCCGGCTTGAGCGACGCCAGGACCGGCAGCGGGGCGGCTGGAGTCGGGGGCGCGGTGGTGGTGGTCACTGGGCTGGCTCCCTGCCTGCTGTCCATGCTAGAGGCCGCTGACACGCCGCTGGAGCGCACGGCCCAGCCAGCGGGAGGCGAGGTTGAACACGAGGACCATGACGACCAGGACCATCGCGCTCATGTCGGCGACCTGTTGGACGTACTTGCCGAGGCCCTCGGAGTTCGACTTCCAGATGAACACCGAGAGCGTTGTCGCCGGCCGCAGCGGGCTCCACGGCGACTGCGGGTCGACGAGGTTGAGGTTGGCGAAGTTGTAGTGCGTCGGCGTGGCGAGGCCAGCGGTGAACAGGAGCGCCGCAGCCTCGCCGAACACGCGCCCGGCTGTGAGCACGATGCCCGTGACGATGCCCGGGATCGCCACGGGCAGGACCGCGTGCCGGATCGTCTGCCACTTGGTGGCGCCGAGCGCAAGGCTCGCGGCGCGCTCGTCGGCGGGCACGGCGCGGATCGCCTGCTCGGAGAGCCGGAGCAGCAGCGGCAGGTTGAACGCCATGAGCGTCAGGGCGCCGCCCAGCGCGCTGAAGCCCCAGTGCGTGGCCGAGACGAAGAGCGCGAAGCCGAACAGGCCCACGACGATCGAGGGAACGGACGAGATCAGCTCCTGCGAGAAGCGGATGACGTTGGTGAGCCGGCCCTCGCCGGCGTACTCGGCCATGTAGATGCCGCCGAGGATCCCCAGCGGGATCGAGAACAGCATCGTGAGCACGAGCATGTAGATCGAGTTCCACAGGATCGGGCCAACGCCGCCGATCTCGGTGTCGCTGGGGTCGCTGAACAGGAACGCGAGCGAGAACGTCGGCAGCGACGCGAGCACGAAGTGGGCGACGATCGCGACCAGGACGGCCACCACGAACAGCGCGACGGCCCACAGCGTGGCCGTGGCCAGCCGGTCCGCGAGCAGGGTCCGCCTCATGCCGCGATCCGGCGCCCGGCCAGCCGCCGGACGATCACCACGAAGGTGAACGAGATCACCAGCAGGACGAGCCCCATCGTCCAGAGCGCCTGGTTCCACGGCTCGCCGGCCACGGTGTTGCCCATGTCCAGGGTGATCTGGCTGGTGAGCGTGGTCATCGGGGCGGTGAGGCCGGTGGGCATGACCGGGCGGTTGCCGATCACCATCTGGACCGCGAGCGCCTCGCCGGCGGCCCGCATCATGCCCATCACGACTGCGGTCGCGATGCCCGTAGCGGCGGCCGGCAGGACGACGTGGCGGATCGCCTGCCAGCGCGTGGTGCCCAGCGCCATCGAGGCAGCGCGCATCTCGCGCGGGACGACGAGGAACGCGTCGTAGCTGATGCTCGTGATGGTCGGCAGGATCATGAGGGCGAGCACCAGCGAGCCCGCGAACCACGAGAAGCCGAGCGTGAACCCGAGGCCCTGGAGGTGCGTGCGCAGATAGGGGACGAGCAGCGTCAGGCCGAGCCATCCGTAGACGACGCTGGGGATGCCGACGAAGACCTCCATCGCGGGCTGCGTGATCCGCCGCGCCCATGTCGGCGCCACCTCGGCCATGAACAGCGCGAGGCCGACGGAGAGGGGCGTGGCGATGACCGCCGCCACCGCCATGACGCCGATGGTCCCGGCGATGAACGGCAGCAGGCCGAAGCTCGTCGGGCCGCTGCCGGCGTCCGGCTGCCAGGTCGGCGAGAAGATCTCCGCCACCGATACGCCTGAGGCCACGAACAGCTGGACGCCGTTCCAGGTGACGAACACCAGCAGCAGCAGCACGATGGCCACGATCACGCCCGCGGCCAGGAGCGTGATCCGGCGGGGCAGGTCGAGCCGGGCACGAAGGCCCGGCTCGGTGGTCGCGAGGCTGGTGGCGGGGGATGTCAAGGGTCTCGGCGCTCCGGATTCTGGCTGGAGCAGGCGATTGCGGGATCGGCGGGGGGCGCCGGGGAGGAGTCCGGCGCCCGCCGCCGAGGGATCACTGGGCGGGAGCGTAGAAGAGGCTCGGGATCAGCGTCTTCTGGATGGGGTCGGACATCATGTAGTCGAGGAATGACTTGGTCAGGCCGTCGGGCTGGCCCTTGCTGTACATGTGGCCGAAGGCCTGGAGCTTGTAGGTCCCGTCGAGCATGGTGGCCACCGAGCCCTGGACGCCGTCGAGGCCGACAGCGGTGACCTTGTCCTTGTTGGCCTGGTAGTAGGCGAAGCCGATGACGCTCGTCGAGCCCGGCGTCGTCCCGACGGCGGTCGTGACCGCGCCGTTCGAGTCCTCGGTCAGGGCTTGGCCGGACGCCTCGTTGGCGCCCTTGAGGACGACCGACTTGAAGGTGGCGCGGGTTCCGGAGGAGGCCGGGCGCAGGATCAGGACGATGGCCTGGTCGGGCCCGCCGACGGCCTTCCAGTTGGTGATCTTGCCGGTCCAGATGTCGGTCGCCTGCTGGGTGGTCAGGCTGGTTACGCCCGTGACGTCGTTGTTGACCACCATCACCCAGCCCTGGCGGGCGATGACGTGGTCGACGAGCTGGCTGGCCTCGTCCGGCTTGAGCTTGGACTCGGCGGTCACGTCGGATTCGCCGATCTGCACGGCGCCCTGGAGCACTTGCGTGAGGCCGGTGCCGGAGCCGCCGCCCTGGACGCTGATGGTGGACTTGGGGCAGGCGGCGGTGTAGGCCTTGCCTGCGGCGTCGACCAGCGGCTGGAGGGCCGTCGAGCCCGACGTGGTGATGCTGCCGTCAACGCAGGTGCTCGGGCCGGCCACGCTGGACGGTGCGGCGCCGGTCGATGCGTCGGCAGCCGCGGACGAGGCCGCGCTCGAGGTGGACGGCGAGGGGGTCGCGCTGCTACCGCTGCAGGCGGCGACGAGGACCGTTGCGGCGAAGGCCAGGGCGCCGAGGCACTTGGCGGATGAGGTGATCAACGTTCTCCCTCCTGGGGGGCCGACAGGCGCCGAGCCCTGGGGTCTTGGTGTCGTTCTCCATGCAGAACGATCTGGGTCGGGGGTCAACGGCCCGTGAGCCGTCGGTTAAGTGGTCGTTAACGCCGGACCGCATCCAGCCGGTAGCCGACGCCCCGGACGGTCACGAGGGTCGCCGGCCGGTCGGGATCGAGCTCGATCTTCGAGCGCAGCCAGCGGACGTGGACGTCCACGGTCCGTCCCGCCCCCCGCCGGCCGCCCCACACGCGGTCGAGCAGCTCGGCCCGGGTGTAGGCGCGGCCCGGATGCGCGGCGAGGAGAACGAGCAGGCCGTACTCCTTGGGGCGGAGATGGACCACCTCGCCGTCGCGGCGGAGCTCGTGGGCGAAGGTGTCGAGCTCGAGCCCCTCGCCGAAGCGCAGCACGCCCGCCGGGGCGGACCGGACTCGCGAGCGGGAGTCGTGCCAGGAGAGGCGTCCCGCCAGCTCGTCGAGCGGGATCGTGGAGGCGAGCGCGTCATCGAAGCCGCGGGCGAGGGCGTCCAGGCGCGCGTCCACCGCCTCGGGCTGCGAGACGAGCACGGCGCGCATTGAGGGGCGTCGTCGCCGCGCTTCGGCCACCGCCTGCAGGTCCCCCAGCCCGGCCGGCGGTCGGCTGCACACCACAACGCGCGGCCGATGGGTCGCGAGCAGCTCGCGGAAGCGCGACGGGTCGGCGACGACCGCGAGGACCACGCCCGGGACCGCGCCCGCCAGCAACGTCGCGGGCCCGTCCGCCGCGAGCACCAGCCAGGACGCCCCGGCGGCCCCGTCGCGGATCGGGAGCGGGACGCCCGGCTCCGGGCGCGATCTCGACGTCATGGCCATGCGAGGAGGCTCGCCTTCCGTCGTCAACAGGGCATTCCGCGCGGGTTAACGACACGTCAACGGAGACACCTGCCGCTCCGCTGGCCACCGCGCCCTGTGTGGTGCCCGCTCGCCGTGGAGCGACGGCGGGTCACGGGTTCAACGTGGCTGAAATGGGGCATGGCCAGATCGTTTCGCGCTTGTTAGGCTGCGGTCGAGCGCCCGTCACCCCATTCGCCCGCTGGGACCCTCCATGACCAAGCTCCGTCAGCGCCTGCCTGCGCGACGGCTCCTCGCCGCTGCCCTGGCTGTCGCCGCCGCCGCCGCGTTCGCCGTTCCCCCTGCCGCTGTCGCCATGGTGCCGACCGTTGGAAGCGGATCGAGCGCCGCGTTCGATGCCGAGGTTCCGTCGTACTCGCTGGCCTCGCTCTCGACCACCGCCGCCCGCGCCACCGCTGCCTACGGGGACTTCCTGCGCGCGTACTGGAACCCCTCGACACGCCAGTTCTGGGCAATGAGCGATCACAGCGTCCGCCCGGGCACGACCTCGCGGACCGCCGACTTCTGGTGGTCGGCCGAGCTGTGGGAGGTGGTCATGGACCGCTGCGAGGCCGCCCGCGACCCGTCGGCCCGCAGGCTGATCGACACCGTCTGGGACGGCATGACCGCCGGGAACCCGACACTGGCGAGCGACTACAACGACGACCGCAACTGGTGGGCCCTGGCGGCGACCCGCGCCTACCGGCTCACCGGCGAGCGCCGCTTCCTCGACGCCGCCAGCCGCATCTCGAATGAGGTCTGGCGCTCCTGGGACGCTACGTTCGGCGGGGGGATCTGGTGGCGGCACAGCGTCCATGACCAGAAGAACGTGGCCACCAACGCCGCCGCGGCGATCACGGCCGCGCACCTCTACCAGAGCACCGGCAACACGACCTGGCGCACCCGCGCGATCCTGCTGTTCCGCTGGGTCGACACCCACCTTCGCACCGGCGACCGCATCTGGGACGGCGTGACGTCCGCCGGCGTCAACCACGCCCAGTACACTTACAACTACGGCACGTACCTCGGCGCGGCGGCGATCCTGAATGCGATCACCCACGCCAGCCTCGACCAGACCAAGGCCGTGGCGGCGGCGACGCGGGCGGTGGCCGTGTTCGCCCCGACCGGGGTGCTGCGCAGCGAGGGCACGCTCGACGGCGGCGCCTTCCGCGGCATCTTCCTGCGCAGCCTGACGAACCTCGCCGTCAGTCACGGGCAGCACCAGTTCCTCCCGTTCATCGCGACCAACGCCAACGTGGCGTGGGGGCACCGGAGCTGGGGCCTGTTCGGGCCCAGCTGGAGCGTGAGGCCGTCGGGGCGGATCGACGCGGCGACGGAGTCGTCAGGGGCGGCGCTGCTCCAGTTCGCGATCCCGGCGGCGCAGGTCCGGTGACCGCCTGGCGCTCCTGCCGCCCGGTGTGACGTCGAGCCTGCCGCTCACGCATCAAGGGCCGGACAGTGGTCCGCAACGGGGGTGCGAAGCCGCCTCGCCCGATCGGGCGACCTGCGGCAGACTCTCCCTTCAGGCATTCGCGAGGCGGCCGCCGACGCAGCATGGGCAAGGAGCGTTCGATGACGGGCTCGGACGAGCGCGAGGAAGGGGTTCCCGCCGACACGACCGGAACGAACCCGGAAGCGAGCAAGGAGCAGCGCAAGGCAGCCAAGCGTGCAGCCAAGGCCCTCAAGAAGCAGGCCAGAGCCGTGCAGCAGGCCGCCAAGCAGGCGAAGAAGGCGGCCAAGGCCCAAGCCGCGGCGAGCGCGAAGGCGGCACGCGCAACGGCCAAGGCCGAGGCGAAGGCGGTCAAGGCGCAGGCGAAGGCAGGAAGGAAGGAGGCGAAACGCGCACGCCAGGCGACGAGCCCCGACGGCGCTGCCTCGCCCATTGTCTCGGCTGCGAGGGCGCTGCTCGAAGAGGCAGCCGGCCTGATGCGCCATGCAGACGCCGGACTGGCCGATGGCACGCCACTGGTCGCTCCGGAGCCGGACTCCGGGTCCGAAGCTGGGGCCGCAGCCGAACCCGCCACTGGAACCGAAGACGGGGCGGCGCCAGGGCTCGACGCCGAAGCCGAGGCGGGGCCCGAGGCGGCAGCCGAGCCCGAGCCCGATGCTGAACCCGAGGCCGAGGCCGAACCCGCGGCGGCACAAGAGGTGTTGGCGGTAACCCAGGTGGACGGGCCAGAAGCCGCGCCCGAAGCGGCGCGGGAGGCACAGCCTGCTGACCCGGAAGCCGCGCGCGAGTCTGGGACGGCACCAACGCCCGAGGCAGAGGAAAGGCCCGCACTTCTCCCCCAGATCTCAGCGGGCGATGTTCCCGCTCCCGTCGGCCTGCTCGCCGAGGCGTCCGATTCACAGGCTGGCCCCGCACGGATCGTGACCCGCGCCGGCTCGAAGGTGGCGGCCTCGATCGACGTGGGGGCGACCAGCGTCCACCTCCTCGTCGGCGCGATCGACGGCCACCGCGTGGCCCCGCTGCTGGACGAGTCGGAGTTCCTCGGCCTCGGCGATCGGGTGGCGGCCGAGGGCTACCTCGGCGACGAGCTGCGCGCCCCCCTCGTCGCCGCCCTGGAGCGGTACGCGACGAGGGCTAGTGAGCTCGGCGCGACGACGATCACCATCGTGGGGACGGATCCGATCCGCCGGGCCGCGGACGCGCCCGCCGTGGTTCGCGAGGTCGATGGTCGGATCGGAGTCCCGCTCTACGTCCTCGACCACGCCGAGGAGGGCCTGCTGACGCTCATCGGCGCGACGGGCGGCAACCCCGTCAGCGGGGAGCTGCTCCTGGTCGACATCGGCGGAGGCAGCTCGGAGTTCGTCGCCGTGGGTCTCGACGGCCTTGCCCACGCGGTCGGGCTGCCGCTCGGCTCCGCCCGGCTCACGCGCGAGCTCG
>JAJYMP010000217.1 GCA_021786915.1 Chloroflexota bacterium | reverse complement strand
CCGGCTGTCAATACCTTTCGTGTCTACACTTGCGAGCCGATTCCGGCCCCGAGACAGGACTCCTGGAACACGGATTGACGGCTTGGGCCCGCTACGGGCCGTCAAACTTCGGCCTAGCCACCGAGCCGCTCCGCGGCCCGCCCGCTGAAGCGCTCCCAGCGCCGGAGGGCGACCTCGACGTAGATCGGGTCGATCTCGAGGGCGTAGCAGCGGGTCCCCGTCCGCTCGGCCGCGATGACCGTCGTGCCCGAGCCCAGGAACGGGTCGTAGACCGCCTCGCCGGGCCGGAGGTGGTTGCGGATCGGGGTCTCGAAGAGGACCAACGGCTTCTGGGTCGGGTGGTCCTGCTTCGCCTCGGCCGAGCCGGCCATGATCATCTTGGGGCTGGGCGCCCGCCAGACCGTCGACTGGTCGCGCGATCCCAGGAAGCGGACCTTCGCGCCCGATCGGCGGACGACCCAGCAGGGCTCGTGCGCCCAGTGGTACCAGCTCCGCCCGATCGCGAAGAGGCCCTTGTCCCAGATCACCTGGGCGACGATCTCGAACCCGATGCGGGCGAGGCCCCTTCTATTCGGGCTAGTACGGGTGGTGGTGGTTTGAGACTTCGCGGTGCGGATGCGCGTGGGGTGGCGTCGCACACGACTTGCGCCGTACGAGTGGGGGTCGTATGGCACTGTCCCTTGCGGCAGGAGGCGGCACTATCGCTTCGGTGGGGTCGTGACGCGCAATCCCTCGCTTGTGACGCGCATGTCGGCTCGGCGGTCGTGGACATTCCAGGCTGGCAGGACGCTGCATGTCTTGGAGCTCGGACCGGACAGCGTCTGGACCGATCGACCATCAGAGGTGTGGCTCGACGGGACGCCCACTCGGATCGCCTGGCGACTCACGGATCGAGGCTGGGGCAACTCCCGCTGGGAGTGGCGATTCCAGGTCGGTTCGTCTGTTGGCACCTTGATCTGCAAGTCGAGGCGGGTCACGAGAAGGACGCTCGCGCGGCGCCTTCGATCTGCCTTTGTTGCACGGTTGCGGCGAGATTGGGAAGGCCTCTACCGCTCGGTGCGGACGTCACGGCGAACGGTCTACTTCCTCGTGATCGACGGGAAGCCGATCGCGAGGACGGCGGCATCCCGGCAGCAGACCTCAGCGCCGTCCCGAGGCTGAATGACGCCCCGCTCGCACCGGCTCGAGCTGGTCGCTAGGGAAGTGAGCGGCGCGAGTCCGCGATCTGTCCAGCTGGCACTGGCCTCCTCCGATCGGAACGCGCGACCCTGCCTTCATGAAAGCCATTTTGTCCTCTCCACACCCGGTGGGATGGTCATGAGCGGGGTGACGCTGTACAACGTCCTGCGGGCGATGCCGTTCCGCCTGACTACGCTCAACGCTGGCAACGTTGACTCGATCGGAAACGCCGTCTGCCTTGCAGGAGAGCGCCGTTACGCGGCCGCGCAAGGACCCCGGTGCCGGGTATGGCCCAATCGTGATCTTCGGCCCCGGTGATTGGCGCACCCCCCTCGGCAAGGCTCAGGTGTTCACAGGAGCTGGGGCCTGCCCCTTCACGCAACCGGCCAACTGATGCGATAACGCGGTGTCGTGGAGCGCTCCAATGACTGGCTGGCAGCGGCCGGCCGGGCTCGCGAGCGACGCCTGGCGGCGGTTCGAGGCGAGTGAGCACCGCGGTCAGCAGCGTCCGGAACGACGATCCGCAGTAGACGCGCACGCTAGACCAGCGCCCCAAGGATGGCGCGGGGATGACCGTGGGTCACGATTGCGTTCCGCCAGACCTCCACAACCAGACGGTCTGGGCTGTGGAGGTTGGCCAGCGCGATCGGTGCGACTCTCATCGCTGCGCCGTTAGCGCCCGCCCCGCGATAGTCAAGAGAGCGCCTGCCGCGCGTAAACGTGAAGAAGTTCCTTCGCCAGTCTGCCCGGCTCTTCGATGCGCTCTTCGCGGCGGCTGTCACGGTTGCTCCGGCCCCACGTGTGCCCGTGGCCATGAGAAAGTCCCCACATATGGCCACCAAGAAGTCCCCACCCCTCGCCTGATCTGACCGACCGGGGTCCCCCCCGGGGCGGCACAGTGGCGGTGTCACACCAGCCAGGTGCCACCCCGAGGGACGCCCATTGTGAAGAGTGCGAGGGACCAATTGGACATCCTGACCGCGTACCAGGAGTTGGGCTCGTACCGAGCCGCGGCGGCGCTCTGCGGGACGACCCACAAGACCGTCCGCCGGGTCGTCGAGCACCGCTCGAGCCCACCACCGCCACGGCCGCCGAGGCCAAAGACGACCGACCCGTTCGTGCCGTTCATCGAGGCCAAGGTCCGCGAGACTGACGGACGGATCAGCGCCAAGCGCCTCCTGCCGCTCTGCCGCGCCGAGCGCTATGCGGGCTCGGCTCGCCACCTCCGCCGGGCCGTCGCCGACGCGAAGGCCGCCCATCGCCGAGACCGGCGGACATACCGGCCCTGGGTTCCCGTGCCGGGCGAGCACCTCGTCATCGACTGGGGCGAGATCGCCGGACTCAAGGTCTTCTGCGCCGTCCTCGCTTGGAGCCGGGTTCGGTTCGTCCGCTTCGCGACCGATGAGCGCCAGGCGACGACCCTGGCCCTCCTCGCCGAGTGCTTCGAGGCGCTCGGCGGGGTGCCGGCCGTCGTCCTCGCCGACCGGATGGGCTGCCTGAAGGGCGGGGTCGTCGCGAACGTCGTCGTCGCGGCCCCGGCGTACGTCGCCTTCGCCCGGCACTACGGCTTCCGGCCCGACTTCTGCGAGGTGGCCGACCCCGAAAGCAAGGCTTACGCAACTGACTGCACCTCTTCTGCGCGATCGATGGCGAATCCTTGG
>JAJYMP010000365.1 GCA_021786915.1 Chloroflexota bacterium | reverse complement strand
GGCGTGATAGGGGTGGACGTCGCGGGCGGCGCGGCCTCCTGGGCCTCCTGCTCGATGAAGCTGGAGAACCGGACCTGGAGGCCGGCGGTGCTCCTCAGTGCCGCGACCTTGCCGGCAAGGGTGTTGAGGTTGGGCTTGGCGTTCGCGGCCAGCGTGACGGCCGGCAGCAGCGAGGCGCCGATGAGCGCAGCGACGATCGGGACGGCCATCGGCCGCCAGATGCGTGTCAGGTAATCGGGGCGCACAGGCCTCTCCTACGTTCGATTCGAGGTGTCGATACCCATCGCACGGCCGGGCGAGCAGGTGAGCCCGATGCTCGCTGGCAACCGGCTGTCCGGCCTCCGTGCTCGATGACGTGGCGCTACGAGCCGATGGAAACGGCAGGCCTCCTTCCCGGCGGGCGAGCCGACCCGATGCCGTCGGGACGCGTCCCGCGGGGATCGCCGGTCTCGCTCGTGGATTGCCCCCCGGCTGGTCAGTCGGTCCGCGAATTCTGCGCCCAGCGGGACGCCGGTGCAACCGCTGGCGCGTCACGTCTCGCACCCCGCGCGGCCACCGGCGGCGAGGGTCCGGGCCTGCCTCGGGCCGACCCGACGGGGGAGCGGGCAGCAAGTCTCCGGCCCCAGGCGCGTGCTCCGCGATCCTTGCACCACGTGATATGCTGTGGTCCACGCGGAGGACTGTGGACGATGGCGAAGACGAACCTCACAGTGCAGCGGGAGGCCGAGACCGTGCTGCGCGCGAAGGTCCTCGCCGCGCGGCGCGGCACGTCGGTGAGCGCCCTGGTGGCGCGGACCCTCGACCGGATGGTCGAGGAGGACGAGCGCTACGAGGCCGCACGCGCTCGCGCCCTGGAGCTGCTGGAGCGGCCGTACGCGATGGGCGAGCGCACGTGGACACGCGACGACCTCTACGCGGAGCGACTGGATCGGTATGGCGCGCCAAGCGGCGAGTGACCCGGGCCGGGGTGCTGCCACCACGTTCGTTGACACCAACGTCCTCGTGTACGCGCACGACGCCTCGGAGCCCGCGAAGCAGCTCGCAGCCAGGGGGGCCCTCGAGGAGTTGTGGGCGACGGGATCGGGAAGGCTCAGCACGCAGGTGCTCCAGGAGTTCTACGTCGTCGCGACCGGCAAGTCGTCACTCGCGGTGCGCCCGGCTGACGCACGGGAGATCGTCAGGCTCTACAGCGCGTGGCCGGTCGTCACGGTCGATCCGGTGCTCATCCTCACGGCCAGCGAGTTGCACGAGCGCGCGTCCATCTCGTTCTGGGACGCGCTGATCGTGGCTGCCGCCCAGCGGGCCGGCGCGGACGAGATCCTCACCGAGGACCATTCGCACGGCGAGATCATCGATGGAGTGCGCGTCGTCAACCCGTTCCGGTAGCCGACGGCGAAGGCGAGCGGCCAGTCACTCTCCGCAGGTGAGGCAGTACCTTCTGCGGCGGCTGCTGCCTCAGACGGCCGGCGTGCCCTTTGACGAAGGCACGGCGGGCTGCCTAGACTGCCGCACAGAACGACACACTCTGTGCAGGAGAATCATGTGGCAGCCGACCAGAACCGGGTGAATATCCTGCTCGACCCCGAGTACGCGACGCGCCTCCGCCGGCTTGCAGAGAGGACACACCTCAACCCCGGCACGCTCGCTCGCTCGCTCCTGTCCTCTGCGCTCGATGCCGCGGACCCAGATCCGGCCTCGGTGACCGCCCTCCTCGACGCCATCCCCGGTGCTTGGGAGGATGCCCAGGCAGGGCTTGCCGACGCTGCCGCCGGACGCGTGATTCCGCTCGACGCGTTTTAGGGCGATGGCTCGCGTCGTCGTCGCCCTGCGGGCGGAGGCCAACCTGCGCGCCATGATCCGGACGCACAGTCTGCCGGTGACGACCCAGGAGCGCGTTCGAATCGCGATCGCCCCGCTTGCCGAGTTCCCGCAGCTCGGCCCCGAACTCCATGGCCCGTGGGAGCACCTCCGCTTCGTGCTCGGTCCGTGGCCGTGGATGCTCATCGTCTACCGCTGGGACGAGGAATCCGACACCGTGGTCGTCGTGACGATCCAAGATGCCCGATCGTCACGCGCCGCGACCTTCGACCGATGACTGCGCAGGGCACCGGGCAGGGCCAGCGGGTGGGCGCCCCGGCGGCGTAGAGTAGGGCAGCCGGGCCTAGTCTCGGCCGAGGCAGGGGAGGGGACCGGCAGGGATGCCGAACGCCGCGGTCTTCGGGGGCTCTGGCCGATGTCGCCGACGCTGACCCCGGCCGCCTTCGCCGCCAAGTGGCGCGGCGTGACGACCACCGAGAAGGCCGCCTCCCAGGAGCACTTCATCGACCTGTGCCGGATGGTGGGGGAGCCCACCCCGCACGAGGCCGACCCCACCGGCGACCAGTACGCCTTCGAGCGCCGCGTCGAGAAGGCCGGCGGGGGAGACGGCTTCGCCGACGTCTGGAAGCGCGGCTTCTTCGCCTGGGAGTACAAGGGCAAGCGCAAGGACCTCAAAGCCGCCTACGTCCAGCTCCTGGGCTACAAGGACGACTTGGGCAACCCGCCGCTCCTGGTCGTGTCCGACCTCGACCGCATCGAGATCCGGACCAACTTCACCGGGCTGTCGCCGACGCTCACCACGATCACGCTCGACGCCCTGGCCGCCGACGACCCCAGCGCCGCGCTCCAGCAGCTGCGCGACGTGTTCATCGACCCCGAGACCTTCCGGCCGCACCTGCTGCCGGCCCAGATCACCGAGCAGGCCGCCCGGCACTTCGCCGAGATCGCCCAGGGCCTGCGCGCCCGCGGCCACGATGCCGAGCGGGTCGCGCACTTCCTCGGCCGCATCCTGTTCTGCCTGTTGGCCG
>JAJYMP010000563.1 GCA_021786915.1 Chloroflexota bacterium | reverse complement strand
AGGCGATCCCGGCCCTCGGCTCGCTCAGCCTCGGTGGTGACGCCCAGGTCGGTGTCGACATCGTCCGCCGGGCGCTCGAGGCGCCGGCTCGCCAGATCGCGGACAACGCCGGTGCCCGGGGCGAGGTCGTCGTCGAGACGGTCCGCGGCATGGAGATCGGCCACGGCTTCGATGCCCTCCGCGGCGAGTACGGCGACATGTTCGCCAAGGGGATCGTCGACGCCGCCAAGCTCACCCGCTCGGCGCCCCAGAACGCGGCCTCGATCGCGGCCATGGTGCTCACGACCGAGACGCTCGTGACCGACATCCCCGAGAAGGAGAAGGCTGCTGCCGGCGCCGGCCACGGCCACGGCGGTGACATGGACTTCTAGGTCCGCCCCCCGCGCCAACGACGAAGGACCCGGGTCGAGAGGCCCGGGTCCTTCCGCTTCCCGGGGCGACCGGCTCGATCGGTAATAGATACGACTTGACTTCTTATCACTCGAGTCGTATATCTCCGGCATGGCCATTGAACGACCTCCAACGCTCTTCAACCGGGTGACGGAATGGGACGCCCTGATCCGTTTCGCCACCGAGCCGACCACGGCCTTCCGCATCGGGGTGGTTTCGGGACGTCGCCGCCAGGGGAAGAGCTTCATCCTCGACGAAATCGCTCGCCAGGTCGGCGGCTTCTACCATCAGGCTCTCGAGGAAGAGCGGGCCCCGGCCCTCGAGCGGCTCGGGGCAGCCATGGCGGCAGACCGAGGCCTGCCGGGCGGCAGCCTCTCCTTCCCTGATTGGCCCGCGCTGCTGCGGGCCCTGGCTGAGCCGGCAGCTCCGTCTCCCCGCCTCGTGGTGATCGACGAGTATCCCTACCTGCTTGCGAAATCGCCCGACATCGCGTCCGCGATTCAGCTGGCCTACGACGCCGCGCACCTGGGGAAGCAGCCACCGCTGCGACTGATCCTGTGCGGTTCAGCGATGTCGGTGATGGCGGGACTGCTGTCAGGTCAACGCGCCCTTCGCGGGCGGGCGATCCTCGACCTGGTCGTCGAGCCCTTCGACTACCGGGAAGCCGCGGCCTTCTGGGGGGTCGAGGGAGATCCGAGGCTTGCGTTTCTCCTGTACTGCGTCGTCGGCGGGACGCCCGGCTACCGCGACCTGCTCGAGATGGGCCCGCCCGCGTCGGTGGCCGACTTCCCGGCCTGGCTGGCGCGCGGGGTTCTCAATCCTTCGCACGCGCTGTTCCATGAGACGGACTACCTGCTGGCCGAGGAACCTGGCCTCACCGACCGCGCGATCTACCAGTCGGCCCTCGCGGCGATCGCGGCGGGCCGAACGACGCCCGGCGCGGTGGCCGGGGCGCTTGGCCGGCCGGAGACATCGATCACCCACGTCATCGACGGCCTCGAGCGGGCGCGCTTCATCGAACGGGCAGACGATCTCCTCCGGTCGCGCCGGCCTACGCTGCGGATCACGGACGCCATGCTTCGCTTCCAGCATGCCGTCACCCGCCCGGACCTCCATCGGTTCGAGTCGCGCCAGACACTGGCGGCGTGGTCGGACGCCGGGGCGCGCTTCGAGTCCGGGGTCGTGGGTCCGACCTTCGAGGCGATCGCCCGAAGCTGGGTCTCGCGGTACGCATCCAAAGCCACACTTGGCGGCACCGCGGCCAGGGTCGGTTCCACCGTGGTCAACGACAGCGTGGGTCGCTCCCGGGTGGAGATCGATGTCGTCGCGCTCGCCGCCCGCTCCGATCGCCAGGCTGGTGCGAAACCTGCGCTCCTCCTGATCGGCGAGGCCAAGAGCGGACCGGATCCCCGAGGCATGGCGGACCTGGTCCGGCTCGAGCGGGCGAGGGAACTGCTCGCGGCTCGGGCGCGTGTGGAGCGGACTCGCCTGGCGATCTTCGCAGCTGGCGGGTTCACTGCGGATCTGCAGGCAGAGGCGATCCGCCGTTCCGACGTGGTCCTCGTCGACCTCGAGCGCCTCTACGCCGGTGACTGAGGCCCACCCTGGCAACACCGTCGTTCAAGCCCTCCGACGAGGCCGCCGCAGTTGAACTCGCGGGTGACCGTCGGTTGCGTGACAGGTTCCAAGGCATGAAGGTCAGGGACGTGCCAACCGGTTGTGACGCACAAGCGACGACCGTCCCGTTGACGCGCGCCCCGTTCTGGGCCAGGCTGGCCTCGTCGCCAGCGACCACCACTCGGAGGCGTGGATGTCCCGTCGATTCAAGGTCGCGCTCGTCGCCCTGGCCCTCGGCGCCGCGACGGTCCTGGCCGCCTGCGGTGGCCAGGCTGCGCCGGCCCTCAGCGACCCGCGGGCGATCGTGGACGGGGCGCTCGACGCGGTCGGGCAGGCAAGGTCGGTCCACCTGGAGGTGGAGGTCACCGGTTCGCTGGCGGCAGGCCTGGGCGGCCAGGCGGCCGGCGGATCACTCGACCTCGAGGGCACGACCGCGGAAGCCGACGTCGACCTTGCCGCCGGGAACGTGCGCGGCTCGTTCGCCGCCCCCGCGCTGCCGGGACTCGGCGGCCAGCTGATCAGCGTCGACCGGGTGGCGTACCTGAGGGTCGACCTGCTCGGCCCGCGCTACCGGAAGCTGGCGGGAGGGGACGGCGGCCTGCTCGAGGCACTGGCCGACCCGCGCCGGGCGGTCTCGGGCCTGCGCCAGGCGCTCGACGGGCTGCCGGGCCCGCCACTCAAGGCGCCGGACGAGAAGTGCGGCGACGCCGACTGCTACCGGGTCACGATCGCGGTGCCGGTGGCCGGGCTGGCCGGTGCGCTGGAGAACGGCTTGGGCGCGCCTCCCGGCTCACCGGCTCCGGGCGCTACCGGCGGCGGCGCGATCGATCTCTGGGTCCGGACGA
>JAJYMP010000103.1 GCA_021786915.1 Chloroflexota bacterium | reverse complement strand
CACGTGATGGCGGCGCTCCGGCCGCACCGGATCTCGGTCGCCGACTATGGGCTGCTGATCGCGTTCGTGGCCATGTGCGCGGGGCTCGCCCTGCTCACCCCGACGTTCCTGACCTCGCAGAACATCCTGAACGTCGGACGACAGGTGTCGGTCATCGCGATCCTGGCCGCGGGCCAGACCTTCGTGATCCTCGCGGCGGGGATCGACCTCTCCGTCGGGTCGCTGGTGGGGCTCACCGGCGTGGTGGCGGCGGGGGTCGCCCTGCAGGCGGGTGTGGGCGCCGGCCTGCTGGCCGGGCTGGGCGTCGGTGCGCTGGCCGGCCTGGTGGACGGCCTCGCGATCATGCTCATCCGGATCCCCGATTTCGTGGTCACCCTCGCGATGCTCAGCGCGGCGCGGGGACTCGATCTCATCTACTCGGGCGGCGAGCCCATCAGCGTCAACTCGCCCACCTTCGTGTTTCTGGGCGGCGGCTACATCGGGCCCATCCCGGTCCCCATCGTGATCATGCTGGCCGTGTTCGCCGTCTCGTACGTCGTCCTGCGCTACACCGTGTTCGGCCGCTACGTGTACGCGGTGGGGGGCAACCGGCGGGCGGCCGCGTATTCGGCCATCAACGTGCGCCGGGTGCGGATTGCCGTCTACGTGATCTCAGGGCTGCTGGCCGGGATCGCCGGCGTCGTACTGACCGGCCGGCTGGCCACCGCGGATCCGCAGGCCGGCGTGGGCTACGAGCTCGATTCGATCGCCGCCGTCGTGCTGGGGGGCACCAGCCTGTTCGGTGGCGAGGGTTCCGTCGCGCGCACGTTGTTGGGCGCGCTCATCCTCGGGGTGCTGAGCAACGGCATGAACCTGCTCGACGTCTCGCCCTTCTACCAGCAGGTGGTGGAAGGCGTCGTGATCGTGCTGGCCGTCGCGATCAGCCACCTCGACGAGCTGCGGTCGCGGGTCGGCGCGGAGTGAGGTGGGCCTACCAGAGGAGGTGGTCAACGGCGTCATTCGCGTCCTGAATCGTGGGAAGACCGAAGGAGGAGTGCACCTGTGAACGGACTTACCAAACGGGCAGGGGCCATTACCGCCGTTGCGGCCACCCTGTTCCTGGCTGCGTGCAGCTCGGCTGCCACGCCCGCACCGACCGCCGCCCCCGCGAGTGTCGCGCCGGCCGCGCCGGCGTCAGCGGCACCGGCCAGCGTCGCTCCGGCGAGCGCCGCCCCGGCCAGCGCCGCCCCGGCCAGCGCGGCGCCCACGTCGATCACCATCGGCATCGCGCTCTCGACGCTGAACAACCCCTACTTCGTGACGATGGAGAACGCGGCCAAGGCGGAGGCTGCCGCCAAGGGCGTGACCCTGATCGTGGCGGACGGGCAGAACGACCTGGCCAAGCAGACCTCCGAGATCGAGGACTTCATCTCGAAGAAGGTCAACGGCATCATCGTGAACCCCGTCGACTCCAATGGGATCGTCCCGGCGATCAAGGAAGCCAACGCGGCGAACATCCCGGTGATTGCGGCTGACCGTGGCGTCGGACCAGGCGCGCAGACCGCCGCCTTCATCGCCTCGGACAACGTGCAGGCCGGCAAGCTCTCCGCCTCTGCCTGCTTCAAGGCGCTGGGCGGCAAGGGCAACGTCGCGGTGCTCACCGGAACCCCCGGGGCCTCGGCGACGAACGACCGGACCAAGGGACTGCAGGAAGCGCTCGCGGCGTACCCGGGCATCAAGGTGGTGGCCGAGCAGACCGCCCAGTTCGACCGGGCGACGGCGCTGACGGTCATGGAGAACATCCTGCAGGCCCACCCCGACATCGTGGGTCTCTTCAGCGAGAACGATGAGATGTCCCTTGGCGCGATCCAGGCGCTGAAGGGCGTGAGCAAGGCCGGCACCGTCAAGGTGTGCTCGATCGACGGCGAGGCCGCCGGCCTGGCCGCCGTGCAGGCTGGAACCATCCTCGAGACGATCGGCCAGCAGCCCGCCTACATGGCCACCACGGCACTGGACGATCTGGTCACGCTCGCGCAGGGCGGCACGATCCAGGGTGGCTTCATTGCCGCGCCGCTGAACCAGATCACGAAGGCCAACGTCGCGCAGTTCATCGGCAAGTAGCGCGCCGCTTCGACTCGTCAGAGAGCACCGTCACCAACGGCTCGACAGTCGACTTTGGCTTCGGCCTGAAGCAGCGCCTAGGCCCGAAGCACCGCGTGGGGGCGAGGCAACCTCGCCCCCACGCGCCCATCGCACGCCCCATCTCCGCGGCGATCGTGGAGGGGCAAGGTCAGCTCACCCCCTCCCACACCACCGGACATGCGGGTGCGCATCCGAGGGTTCGCCAGTGCTCCCGAAGGCGACGCACCCGGGCGTCGATCGGCACTCGACCGAGCGGTCCAGTAGCTGACCGGCATGGCCGGCTGAGCGGAGCGAAACCAGCGAGACGCCAGCGCCCTTTGCGGTAGCCCCGGCTGGCCCGTTCGTCCGGGATGCCGAGGGCACGCAGGCAGCGGCGCTTGGCAGCGAACCGCCTCCATTCCTGCCAGAAGTAGCTGGACGGCTTCACCAAGCCATGATGCAGGCGAGGTTCGGGTCCCGGAAGAAGCCCTGCACGATCGTCGGGAGCCCCTGCAGGCGGCGGAGGGCGGCGACCGCCTTGGTCTTCAGATCGTCTGGTCCGGCGACGCCGATCCGCCCCACCTGGTCGTGCTTCACGTTCTTCCAGACCCATTCATTGGGGTTGAGCTGCGGGGTGCTCGCGCAGGGCGGCACGATCCAGGGTGGCTTCATTGCCGCGCCGCTGAACCAGATCACGAAGGCCAACGTCGCGCAGTTCATCGGCAAGTAGCGCGCCGCTTCGACTCGTCAGAG
>JAJYMP010000465.1 GCA_021786915.1 Chloroflexota bacterium | reverse complement strand
TGCGTGCGCCACTCGCGTCCGCGGATGTCCTCCGGCTGCCCGAGCGGCCCTGTCTTCTCGCCGCCGAATCTGCGGGCGACGGCGAGCTCGGCGCGGTTGCCTCTGGCCCGGTTGTTGCGACCGCGCCGGGATGCCGCGTCGTCGCGGATGGCGCCGCAGCGGGCGCACGCCCACAGCGACTCGTGGTCGATGACGCGGAGCATGTAGTCATGGCGCGAGCACTTCCGGCCTATGGCGCCGTTGCCGGTGGCCGGTGTCGGGTAGTCGAACGGCAGATCGACGCTCATGCCGCCCTCACCCGGCGCTGGCCGAAGCGCAGGCGCCGCGCGCGGTACACGCCCGAGCCGAGCGCTTGGCGAGCTCGGTCGGCCTGCAGGGGGTCCGTCTCGCGGCTGGCCTTCCAGCTGGCGAGTTTGCCCGGCAGCGGCGGCAGGCGCACGCCGCAGGTGGCGCAGACGGTGCCCCACTCGGCGCTGCTGTCCTCGCACATCACGGCGCCATCTCCTCTCCGTTGGCGAAGCGTTCCACGAGCGCCCGCTGGCGCTGGTAGGGCAGCCGCGTGAACGCGTCGACCTGGTCGTCGGCGTAGCGGTCGCGCGCCACGTTGTAGCCCGCCTCCTCGTTGAACTCGCGCAAGCGGCCGAACACGTAGTCGGCTGGGTAGTCGCACCAGATGCAGGGCGCGTGCGCGGGCAGCGTGGCCCCAAACGCCTCGCGGCCGTCCCGGCGCCAGCGGTGCAGCCAGCAGCGGGCGAGACTCACGGCCTCCTCGGGCAGGATGCGGCTCATGCGGTGCCCTCCGGCCCCGGGTGCACCGCGGCGGCGAACGCCTTGCGCCACGGCTCATCCAGGACGCGGCGCGCGCGATGCTCCTCGGCCTCCCGAAACTCGCGCGCCTTGCGTTCGCGCTCGGCCTCGTTCGCCTTGTCGGCGTCGCGCCGGAGGCGTCCCTTGGTCCGCTTGAGCAGGTCGCCAGGATTGCGGTCCCGCAGCGTCTCGGACGCGAGGGCGCGGCTCACCCGATCGTCGCCGAACTCGGACACCATCTCGTGCAGCCACCGGAGCGCGTTCGGCGACGGCACGGCCACGAGGCGACAGTAGGTGTCGATCGCGCCGTCGTCGGTTTCCCCCGGACCCCCTTCCTCCGAGAGAATGGACGGTGATAGTGAGTGCGACTGCGATGCGCGCAGGCCCGCGCGCGAGGGATACGATTCGGGAGATAACGGGGAAACGGTGGGGATATTTTCCCCATCGTTTCCCCGTACGTGTCCCGCCTGTTTCCCCGAGAGAGTGACGTGCCCGGAGGGGATGCCGTTCTCGTCCCGCCACTCGCGCACCCGGTCGGCGGGCGACCGCTGGTGACGGTGCCAGTCGTGGACGACGATCCGTCCATCCGGGAGGGCGGGCCATCGCTCCTGGCAGGCGTCACACTTGAGCGGCGCGACGTGGATCAGGCCCGTCGTGACGTAGTCGTCGGTGAAGCGGTCGTACCAGCCGAGGTCGGCCGCGAGGACGGCCCGACAGGCGAACTCCCCGGCCGGACGCCGGAGCTTCGCCGCTCCGAGCAGGTAGACCCACCCGAGGCGGGCGCGGTCGTTCGGCAGGGCGATCATCTTCTCGTTGCGGGCGAGCGTCGCGGAGACGAGCACGGAGGGGTCGCGTTCGGCTTGCGTCATCGGCCGGCGACGTAGGTGAAGGGGTCCAGGTAGATCGTCGGGCGAGCTTTCATCCCAGTCACGCGGCACGCCTCCGGGACACGACGAGCGGCAGCGGGGAGACGGCCCGGAGCGGGCAGTCGGCCTGCCGGCAGACGGCGTCCGGCTCGCAGGACTGGCACATGGCGACCGTGGCAGCGACGTATCGCTGGAGCTGGCGCCCGAGTGCGTCCTCGATGTGGTCCAGGCGGTTGCGCTCCTCGCGCCCGACGTGCTCGTGCCACGCCGCCTCGGCGTCGAGCAGCATGCGGATGGCCCCGATGACCTCGGCTGGCGCCCGACGCTCGCCGTAGGCGTAGGCCCGCAGCGTCCGCACCGAGCGGTTCGTGGCGAGAGCGGCGATGCGCCACGGGATCTCGCCGTGCCAGTCGCGGACGGCTGTGAACACCGCCCGCTGTTCGGCGAGGTTCATCTTGCCGCCACCCACAGCCCGAAGACGATCAACAGCGCGAACGCGCAGAACACGGCGAACGGATAGGCGAATGGGTGCCGCTCTTCGAGGTCGTCGGACCAGCGGTCGAGGCGCGCGATCATGCCGGCATCAACCCGAGCTCGACGAGATCCTTCTCGCCGACCACCGTGCACCGGTGCAGGCGGAACTTGCCGTCTCCGATGGGGATGGCGGCGATGTCAGCGGCCGTGAACTCCACGACGAGGATGTGGTGGCCGGGCCGCCACTCGCGCATCACCCACGGCAGCGTCGCGACGTTGATCCCAGCGGCGCACGCCGCGGCCTCGTCCGTGTCGGCGTCGGCGACATCCAGCGTCTCGCCGATGCGGTACGTGAGCTTGCCGACACTCTGGATCGGCGAGCGGAATGCGGAGTCCACCAGCTTGTAGGCCCGGATCGGTCCCGGCTGGTCACGCAGCATGAGGAGATCGTTGACGCGGCGGGGATCAAGGCCGCTGGCCCCGGACAGGTAGGCCCCGGACAGGTTGGCCCCGGACAGGTTGGCCCCGGACAGGTAGGCCCCGGACAGGTTGGCCCCGGACAGGTTGGCCCCGGACAGGCAGGCCCCGGACAGGTAGGCCCCGGACAGGTTGGCCCCGGACAGGTTGGCCCCGGACAGGCAGGCCCCGGACAGGTTGGCCCCGGACAGGTCGGCCCCGGACAGGTTGGCCCCGGACAGGTCGGCCCC
>JAJYMP010000276.1 GCA_021786915.1 Chloroflexota bacterium | reverse complement strand
CGGAGATCGAGGATGCGGTAGACCGTCGTCAGGGGCAGCCTGGTCGGCTCGTCGGCTCCGTCCCCGGGCTCGGCGAGGGCCACGATCGGCCCGGCCGGCAGGCCCTCGAACGGGAGCGGCTCCGGTGCGGCACGGCCGCCGCGGGGATCGGGCGCGGCGTCGGGCCCCTCAGGGACGCCGGCGAGCGGCTCGAGCCCCGTGTAGAACGCGCCCGCGCTCATCGGGCCCGCTCGGGCATGCGTGCGGCGCGCGCGCGGAGTCGCTCGAGCGCGATCCGCTGGGTGATGCAATCCAAGCTGCAGAACCGCAGCTCGGCGACGGCCTCGCCTCCGTGCTCGACGAGCAGGCGGCCGGTCTGGCGATCGGGTCGGAGGCGCCGGCCGCACAGGGGGTTGGAACAGAACTCGGCAGCGGTCTCCGTCGCGACGTGTGTCATGCCGCGCTCCACGGCCCGCGCACCGCCGCATGCGGGAACTCCTCACGCCCACGGGCGGTCAGCGAGCGGACCGCTGCGGCGATCGTCGCGGCCGGCGTCCCGAACAGGCACGCGCCGCGCTGACCGTCGGCCCGCGCACGCCAAGCGCCGACGGCCGTGCGTTCGATCCCGCCGAGCCCAAATCGCTCGGGGAGGGCGGCCTCGAGGTCGGCGAGCGCCGCGTCGACGTTGCGGGCGGGCGCCGCCGGCTCGGCGGTAGCCATCAGGCGGCCCGCTTCCGCGGGCGGGCGCGCACCGGAGCCCCAATCGGAGGTCGCACCTCGAGCAGCGTCGCGAGCCGTTGGAGGATGACCGGATCCGTCACGCGCGGCGGCAGCCCCTGCTCCGCGCGGCTTCGCACCACGTGCTCGCGCGCTGCCTGCTGGATGTCCTCCAGAGTCATTTCGGGCCGCCCTGGTCGACGCTTCGGCCAGGCATGGCGCGGTCGTCTGATCGCGGTTCCAGCCCTGCGCGCTTCAGTCCCTCGAGGATGAGGACGGTCGCCTGTTCCTTCGGTCGCCGGAACTCGCGCTCAGCGAGTCGCTCGAGTTGCCGAACTGCTTCGTCGGGGATTGCGATGCTCACGACACGTACCACGTCCCGAAGCATCGACGGCGATCAGCGCACGAAACAGCCCCCGCAATGCGCGAGAAATGCGAGAAATGCGCGAGTTATTCGATCGGCCAGGGCAGGTCGTACTCAGCCAGATAGTCCTGGAGGGTTCGCACCTCAACGGGCGGCTTGAGGTTGGCGGCGAGTTCCGGTTGGGTGGGATTGCGACCAGTGCTGGCCTTCAGCTCACGAAACCGCGCCACAATCGCCCTGCAGCCGTGCAACCTGCTTCCCTTCGGCCGGCCAGGTCTTCGGGTGGCCTGCGGGCTATCGGCTGACGAAGGGGCCGCATCGAACGCGGCGTCCGTCGCCAGATCAGTGCTCGCAGGATCGGCGGTCGGCTCCTCGCTCAGGGCCTCCTCCAGTTCTCCATCCACGAGCCGAACCCATGCCCCACACTCTGGGCACCGCAGCAACTCAACCAGCTCCCCGGTGACGCGGGGGCCGAGTGGCTGGTGCCGCGGCGCCGGTCGCCAGCATCCGGTCGCGTGTCGGAGCGCCGCAGCGAGCGCGATCTCGTGCTTTCTCTCCGCGCGCTCGGCGTCGACGCGGGCTGCCTCGGCCTTCTGGCGCCGCTGCTCCGCCCACCGCTCCGCCGCCTGCCTGATCGCTTCCTCCCGGGCGGCCCGCTCTTGCGGAGGCAGCGCCATGATCTCCCTGGCCTGCTCATCTGCACGCTGAGCGATGGCCCGTTGCTCATCGTCAGGGAGATTCTCGAGGGCCTCGCGGGTCTCGCCTGCAGCCTCGCGCTCGTTGTAGACCAAGTTGAGCATGGTCCGGCGCAGGATGACGAGGTCGAAGCCCTCCGCATTCTTTCCCGGCATTGGATCGCCTCCCATACAGGCTCAGCGCCGGCGGGCCCGAGGTATGGGCTCGGCGAGGGGTCCGTCGACCCGCCCGCACGGCTCTTCGGATTCTATCCCCGCTCACGACGCCAGCGGCACGCCACAGTCGCTCGCATGCACCTGGCTGGTGCGACCAGGCGCCTCGGGTGGACGCACGATCCGCGCGACCTTCCGCACCACGAGCGGGTCGCTCACGGTCTCCGGGAGGCCCTGCTCGCGTCGGGTTCGCTCGACGATCTCGCGTGCGCTCTGTCGCAGATCGCGGCGACTGTTCTCGCTCATCACGAATCAAGCGTCCGTGCACTCCCCGCGATCGCGCAACGGGTATGGTGTACGCGCGCACCGGAATCGCTCAGGCGCGCCAGACGGGATGCACTCGGCCGGCGTCGAAGCGGTTGTATCCGCGGCGGCCGGGCCCGATCCGGATTTCGGCGAAGAGCGCCTGAAGGACTGCGCGCCGCTGATCGAACGTGAGTGCAGGCCATCGCTCGCGCGCAGTACCGCCGGCCAGTCCGATCGCCGCGGTCGCACTGCGGCGGACCATGCTGCGGCGCGCATCCTCGATTCGCGCCTGGAGCGCCTCGCGGGCCGCCAGGTACTCCGGCCGGCTGATGACGCGGTCCACGTAGAAGTCGCGCGAGAGGGTCTCGAGCGCGGCCTCGTCAGTCCTCAGCACGTCGAGATCCGGCTCGAGGTCGGCCTCGACGGCACGCGCCCGGATCTGCGCCTCAAGCTCGCCCGACTCCAGGGCGGCCAGTGCCATCTCCGTTACCAGCCCCTCGAGCGGGTCGGCGACGATGAACGTCCGGCCGCACGCGTTCGGATCCGCGCCGCCGCGGCAGATGTAGCGGCGCATGCCGTCATCTCGCGGCCGCGCGACCATCGCGTACCCACAGGTCGCGCACCGCACCAGTCCCACGAG
>JAJYMP010000088.1 GCA_021786915.1 Chloroflexota bacterium | reverse complement strand
GGCGTCGACCAGGACCAGCGTCAACCGGGCCATCCACTCGGACCCCAGCCAGCTGACCGCCGGCAGCCCGACGCCCCGCAGCAGGTCGTTGACCGGCCCGAATGCCTCGCCGAGCATCATCCGGCCGATGATGAAGCCGACCGCGATCGGGCTGACCATCATCGGCAGCAGGAAGAAGATCCGCCAGCCGCGCTGCCCCCGGATGCCGCGGTTGAGGAGCAGCGCGAGCCCGAGCCCGAGGACGTACTCGAGCGTCACGGCGCCGGCCACGAAGAGGATCGTGTTGAGCATGGTCTGCCACAGCGCCTCGTCGCCGAGCAGCCGGGCCCAGTTGTCGAGGCCGACGAGCCCGACCGGCACGCCGCGCCGGAAGAGGTTGACGTTGGTGAAGGTCAAGCCCAGGGAGAAGACGAGCGGGAACAGCCCGATGACGAGGACGACGGCGACGCCCGGAGCCAGGAAGAGGCGCCGGGCGCGTCGTTCGTTCGAATGATCGGCCCGGGCGGCGGCGCGCGCCGCCCGGGCCCGATGCGGACCGCTCACCGGCTAGTTGGTCAGCCCCAGCGAGGCCCTGTAGAACTTGCGCTGCTGGTCGCGACCCAGCCGATCGGTGATCTCGGTCCAGGTCTTGGCCGCCTTGTCGAGCGCGGCCTGCGCGTCGGCCTGGCTCGAGAGCGCTTCCGACACGGCCAGCTCGACCGCGTCCTTGTACTCCGGGAAGCCCGGCAGGCGCATGTCGAAGACGGCATTCGGATGCTCGAGCGCGGACCGAATGGCGCCGACATACGCCTGCGCCTCGTCCTTGGTCCAGCCAGCGGCGACCCACACATCGGGCTGCAGCTGGCTCACGAGTGACGGGTTGACGCCCGTGCCGCCGGTGACCGCCGCCTCGTTGAGGACCTCCGGGCTGCCCAGGAAGGCAGCCAGATCGAAGGCGGCCGCTGCGTTCTTCGTTGCCGTCGGCACGACGTTGATCCAGCCGCCGAAGCCCAGGAACGGGGCGCGGTTCGGCTCGCCGGGGGTGGCCCAGTCGTTCTTGGCAGGATCCCAGTACCTGCTGGCTCCCGGAGCCATCCCGTAGCCGACCTTGCCCTCGATCGACGACATGCTCGGATCGTGCGAGAGCGGACCGATGTCGCCCCACTGGATGTCCTGGGCCGCCTTGCCGGCCTCGAACGTCTGGGCGTTCTCGATCCAGCCGAAGTTCAGCATGCCCGGCGGACCGTACTCGAGCGACGCCTTCCAGTCCTCGAGCGCCTTGACGAAGCCAGGGTTATTGATCCGCGGCGCCATGGTCTCGGGGTCGAAGAAGAAGCCGGGGTCGTTCGGCGCCTTGGCGTATCCCGCCGCCCGGGTCATGAACCCGTTCCAGCCCTGGTTCTTGCGCATCGGCAGCTCGACCATCCCGAAGTCGTCCTTGCCGTCCTCATTCCAGTCCCAGCCGGTGAAGAACTTGGCGATCGTGGCGTAGTCGTCCCAGGATGCGGCCGGGCCAAGGGTGCCTCCGGTCTCGGCGGCGAACTTGCCGGCGTACTTGGTGAAGGCGTCGGCGCGGTAGAAGTAGGTCAGGATGTCGCCGTCCCAGGGCATGCCGTAGGCGGTGCCAGCCCACGACAGCGATCGCTCGCGGAACACGCCCAGGACGTTGTCCCACTGGACGCGTGCCTTGGCCCAGTCCGGGACGGGCAGGACGGACCCGCCGCCCATCAGGTCGCCGCCGAGGTTGCTGCCGATGTTGATGATGTCGGCGAGATAGGTGCCGGTGCCGAGCGACTGGAGGACCTTGTCGTTGAGGTCACCGAACGGGATCTCATCGACGCGGACCGTCGCGCCGGTCTGGGTGGCCCAGGTTTCCGCCTTGCCCTTCATGAAGTCGAGCTGGCCGGCCGGTCCGGCGATGACCAGGGAGACGCCCTGGAACCGCGCGGCCCCGGTGCCCGGGTCGGCGATCGGCCGGCCGCTCCCTCCCGGCGCTGTGCCGCCGCACGCGGCCAGGGTCAGCACCATGGCCAGCGCCACGGCGCCCGTTCTCGGCAGTCTCATGTCCGCTCCTCCACCTGCTGGCGCGTCGCGTGTGACCGCGCGCGCTCCACCTCACGCATCAGCGCCTCGACTCGACGCTCATCGACCGCGTTCCACCAGCGACCGCTCTCTTTCAGGTCGGAGCCGACGATCGCGCCATCGGCGACCGACAGGAGTTCGAACGCGGAGTCCGCGTCGAGCCCGCTGCCGATCAGGACCGGCAGGGTGGTGGCACGCTTGACCCGCTGGAGATGCGCCAGCGGCGTCGGCGAGCCGGTCCGCTGGCCGGTCACGATCACGGCATCCGCATCGAAGAACTCGAGGTCGCGGGTCTGCTCCTCGATGTCCCGATCGGCGGTGATGGCGTGCGCGCCGAACTTGACGTGGACGTCGGCGAGGATGAAGACATCCCGCGCATGCACGGCCGACCGATAGCGCATCGCCTGACCGGCCGGTCCGTCGAGGAGGCCCTCGTTCGCGACGTAGGCGTTGGCCCATTGGTTGACGCGCACCCAGCGCGCACCGGTCGCCTTGGCGACCGCCAGGGCCGGGACGGCGGCATTCGCCACCAGCGTGATCCCGATCGGCAGCCGGGTCGCCTGGCGGACGTGGACGCAGGCCGCAGTGAGCGCGGCGACCGTTTCCGGTCCGATCGCTTCCGGGCGGGCGAACGGCAGATCCGACGCGTTCTCGACGATGATCCCGTCGACACCGCCGTCGGTCAGGCGACGGGCGTCCGCGACCGCCGCGGCATAGATCTCGTCCATCAGTTCGCCGTCGTACCGCGGCGCTCCCGGCAGCGGACGCAGATGGATGACGCCAATGATCGGCTT
>JAJYMP010000313.1 GCA_021786915.1 Chloroflexota bacterium | reverse complement strand
GGGCCCGGGCGCCGCGGCCCGCGCTCGGGCGAGGCCGATTCGAGTCTGCCCCGACTCGCCGGGATCGTCGCTCGCGGTCCATCGGGCTCGACCGGCCCGAGGCAGGGCTCACGTCAGCCACGAGAGGAGCCTCGCCAGGCACAGGCTCACGGCCTCGGGCAGGGGGAAAGCCTCGTCGACGACGTCGAACACCGACGCCACGAGGTGGTTGCGCCCGTCGGCCATGGACGGCGCGAGCCGAAACTGGTCCGCACTTCCGCGCACGAACGCCTCGGCCTCCGGGCCGGCCAAGCGTGCCGAGACGGGGTCGTCACGGATGAGGGGCGGGTCGTCGAGCCACCCGTGCGCCGCGCGCTGCTCCGCGAGCCCGGAGGGCGTCCGGCTCGCGTCCCCGGGCGACTGGCCGCCGGTCTGGGTCGCGTGCCGCTCCTGCCGTCGGGCCGCAGTGCGGGCGCTACGATGCATCCATGTATTTCGATGCCCTCTCCTTCCTCGAGGACGAACGGGATGGGTTCCGCCCGTACGAGGCGCTGCTGGAGCTCACCGACGAGCAGCTGGACCGCCCGGTCGAGGCCGCCGGCGGCTGGTCCGGGCGTGACCTCATGGGCCACATCGCGCTGTGGCAGGAGGCGGCGCTCGCCGCGGCCAGGGAGCTCGCGGTGAACGAGGGCAGCCCGTCGATGGAGCGCATCGAGGCGCAGTGGGCTGCCGGCGGCGGAGACGAGCTGAACGCCCAGGGCCTCGCCCGCTTCCGGGCGCTGCCGATGGACGAGGTCCGCTCGATCTTCCGCACGACGGCCGGCGAGCTGCGGGGCTACCTCACCGTGGTCCCGGAGTCGCGGTGGATCAAGCACGCCGCGCACCAGGAGTACTTCTTCGGCGAGATGACGGAGCATTACGAGGATCACACGAGGGAGCTGCGCGCGATCCTGGACGCGGTCGCCGGGTCGCCATCCGGATAGCCCCTCCGTGGCGCGGCCGGTCCCGAACTGGCGTGGGCTGGTTCGCGCGCTGGTGCGGCGACTCGCTCAGCTCTCGGGCGGAAGCAGGTACAGGGCCATCACCAGCGGCGTGCGCGCAACCACGCTGTGCTTCGTGTTGGCCGGCATCCGGAGCCAGGCCCCCGCGGTGGCGGCCCAGGCATCGCCGCCCGCGGTGAGGTCACACTCGCCGGACAGGATGTGGATGATCGCCGGCCGCGCCGCGGTGTGCTCGGAGAGGCGCTCGCCGGCGGCGAAGGCGAACAGGACCAGCTCGACACCGGCCTCGTCGGAGAGCGTCTGGCTGTGGATCCCCCGTGCGGGCAGGGGCGCCTCGGCGAGGAGGCTCGGGAAGAACGCGTGGGACGTTGTCATGCCCCCACGATAGGCTCGTCGCGCCGGGACGGGTCGCCGGCCGGAAATGGGAGCGAGAGCGGCCTCACGACAGCGCCCCCAGCCGCTCCGTGAGGCGCAGGTTCTCCCGGTAGTCGATCGGCACGTCCACGACCGACGGTCCGTCGTGCTCCAGTGCGCGCATCAGGGTGGGGTAGAGGTCCGCAGCGGAGGTCGGCCGAAACCCGGCGATCCCGAACGAGCGCGCATAGTCGACCAGGTCGGGGTTCGTGAAAACCACGCCGAAGGCCTCGCCGAACTCGACCCGCTGCTTCCAGTCGATCAGGCCGTACCCCTCGTCCCGCCACACCACGACCGTGATGTTCGCGCCGACCCGGCGGGCCGTCTCGAGCTCCTGGGAGTTCATGAGGAACCCGCCGTCGCCGCACAGCGCCACGACGCGCCGGTCCGGGTGGACGAGCTTGGCGGCGATGGCCCCCGGCACCGCGATCCCCATCGCCGCGAAGCCGTTGGAGATGACCACGGTGTTGGGCTCGTACGTGGGGTAGAGCCTCGCGAGCCAGACCTTGTGCGCCCCGACGTCGCTCACGACGATGTCGTCGGGGCGGAGCGCGCGGCGCAGGTCGGCGATCGCCTTCTGGGGCCGGATCGGCCAGCCGTCGTCCTCCTCGAACGCGTGGAGGTCGGCGAGGATCGCATTGCGCAGGTCCTGGTGGGCCGCCGTCTCGTGGGCCGCGTGCCGTGCACGCGCGTCCTGGCCGCCGATCCCTGACGGGAGGACCGCGGCGAGCAGCCGCCGGAGCGTGCCCTCGATGTCGCCGATGAGCTCAACCTCGGGCCGGTACGCCGCGTCCACGTCCGCCGGCGCCGTGTCGATGTGGATGACCCGCTTGCGGCCGTCGGGGTTCCAGCGCGACGGCGCATACTCGACGAGGTCGTAGCCCACCGCGATCACGAGGTCCGAGCGGTCGAACCCGGTGAGCACGTGGTCGCGCGCCTGGAGGCCCACTGCCAGCAGCGAGAGGTGGCTCCGGTCGTCGATGGCGCCCTTGCCCATGAAGGTCGCCGCCACGGGCACGTGGAGGCCCTGGGCGAAGGCGCGGAGCTCCGGCGCGGCGCTCCGGCGCAGGACGCCGTTGCCGGCGAGGACGATGGGCCGGCTTGAGCCGGTGATCAGCCTCGCGGCGTGGGCGATCGCCTCGTCGGTGGGCTCGGGGAAGTAGGCCTGGGTCGGGACGAGGGGGCGGAGGTCGTCGGGCACGGTCGTTGCGGCGATGTTCTCCGGCAGCTCGATGTGCGTGGGCCCGGGCTTCTCGAGGCGCGCCACGCGGAACGCCTTGCGCACGATCTCCGGGATCGCGCCCGCCTGCTCCACGCGCTGGTTCCACTTGGTGACCGGCTCGAGCATGCGCACGATGTCCACGAACTGGTGCGCGACCTTGTGGGTGCGGTCAAGCCCCGCCTGACCGGTGAGCGCCACCACGGGGGCGTGGTCGAGGAAGGCGTCGGCGATGCCGGTCACGAGGTTCGTCGCGCCCGGCCCGAGCGTGGCCATGGCCACCGCGGCGCGCCCGGTGAGGCGGCCGTAGACGTCGGCCATGAAGGCCGCACCCTGCTCGTGGCGCGTGGTCACGTGGCGGACGGCGTCCTGGCGGCCGAGGGCGTCGAGCACATCCATGGTCTCCTCGCCGGGGACGGAGAAGACGTACTCGCAGCTCTCGGCGGCGAGGCACTCGACGAGCAGCGACGCAGCCGTCCGATCGCTGGCGCCTGCCACCTACCGGTGGACCGTGCTGCGCGGGAAGGCGCCCCGGGCGAAGGGCGCGTCGTGGGCGATGGGGACGATCGTCTCGGTGTCCGTGTGCGTGGGACCTCCTGCCGCCGACACTGTACCCCGCGGACGCCGATGCACGCCGTGGGCGCCGAGGGCGGTCCTCGGCGCCCGCGGCGGGGCAGGGGAGCGCCCCGGTCAGCCGGCGAGCGCGCTGCCGACGCGGATCCTCGGCGGGTTCTCGAAGTGCTTCTTGACCGCGCACTGCTCGGCGGCCCGGACGACCGCATCGGCGTACTTCTCGGGGAAGCTGGCGGGGAGCTCGATCGTCACGTCCACCTGGCTCACCAGGTGCGTGCTCGGGTCGAACTGCATGCTCTGGACCAGTCGGAGGCCGTCGGTCGAGATGCCGCGCTGGCGGCAGAAGCCAAGCACGTAGATGCCCGCGCAGGTCCCGATCGTCGAGAGGAAGGTCGCGAACGGCGTCGGCGCCGAGCTCTGGCCGCCGCCGGACGGCGGCTGGTCGGTGGGCACCACGAAGCCGCCGAAGTGGGCGTCCACGCGGGCGCCCCCGGGGAAGTCGACGATCATTTCCATCTGCAACACCTCTTCATGCCGGCGCCCTCGGGACGTCCCGGACCGCAGGTCCCTGCTCGCCTCGGCGCCGTCGCCGTCGCCGTCGCTCGAGCTCGCGTCGTTCCGTGGCCGCCGCGGTCGGTTCCCGGACCGCGCGGCCGCTCGATGACGGAAGCATAGAGGAGATTTGCGTACTTGCGCAAGTATGCATCTCACCCTGCGCCGACCGGCCCGGCCTCGACGACGGGCCCAAGCACCTCAGGGGTGGCGGTCCGGCGGGCCTCAAGCCAGTCCCGGAGCGCCGTGAACGGTCGGCCGTCGGGCTGCGGCGGCTGTGTGGGCCGATCCGCCGCCTCGGGCTGGCGCCCTCGGTAGTCGCGGACTTGCGCAACCGCGCAAGTACGACTACTCTGGTGGCCATCGGCGACCCCACCGAGACGAAGCGGTCGCCGCCATGACCAGGAGCACGCTCGATGGCAACCGTCGCCCCCGACCGAACCCCGACACCCCACCGCGTGATCGTCTTCTCGACGCCCACCTGCCCGTGGTGCACGAGGGCCAAGACGTACCTGCGCGGCAGGGGCGTGGTCTTCCGGGACGTCGACGTTAGCCGCGACCCCGCCGCGGCCCGCGACCTGGTCCGGCGCACCGGGCAGATGGGCGTCCCGGTCATCGAGATCGACGGCCGGCCCATCGTCGGGTTCGACCAGGCGCGCATCGACGCCGCCCTCGGCCTCCGGCCCAACTGACCCCAGGCCTTCCCAACTCCTCAACTGCGTCCCGCCAGGAGCATTTCGTCATGTCCGAGACCGTCCAGCCGCTTGGAAGCCGCGTCCTCGTCCGCGTCATGGTCCAGGAGAGCGTCACCGCCTCCGGCCTGTACGTCCCCGACACCGCCAAGGAGAAGCCGCAGCGCGGCGAGGTCGTCGCCGTGGGCGACGACACCGAGCTGATCAAGGTGGCGGTGGGGGACCGGGTCCTGTTCCCCAAGTACACCGGCACCGAGATCCGCGTGGCCGATGCGGACCACCTGATCATCGAGAGCACCGACCTCCTCGCGATCCTCCGCGACGCCCCCGTCGAGTCCGCCGCGGCCTGAGGTGGCGGACCCGGCGGCCGACGAGACCGCGGCGCCGGGAAGGGGCGCAAGCGGGCGCTGGTGATCGGCGGCGGTTTCGCCGGCGTCGAGGCGGCGACCGCCCTCCACAAGGCCGGCGGCCTCGACGTCACGCTGGTGTGGGACCGGGACTTCCTCTATCGTCCCGATCTCGGTCTGGGTCCCGGTGCGGGGCATCCCGTTCGGGCGCGCGCAGGCGTCCCTGTCGCGGTGGTCCTCCACGACGCGCTCGCCTGGACGGCCGCCGAGACCGCGTCCGCGACGGGCGCCAGCCTGCCGGCGACGAAGCGGCGCCTGCGGAGCGGACGGATGATGCTCGTCAGCGCGCTCGCGGCGGACGACGAGCGCCGACGCGCGTCCGAGGCGCAGCCCCTGCGCTGCTGGCGCGCCCGACGCCACATCTCCAGCTACCTCGACGGGGAGCTGGAGATGTGGCCAAGAGCGCGGTGGAGGCGCACCTCGAGGACTGCCCGACCTGCCCGCCGCTGCACGCGAGCCTGGTCGGCGTCCGTCCCACGCTCGGGGGGCTCCGCGACCCGGACTCCGTGGTCGAGGCCGAGATGGCCGACCGGATCCGATCGCAGGTCAGCCTACGGTCCTGAAGCGCGGCGCACGGCTGCGCTCTCGAGCGGGCGACTAGGCCGGGCTACCTGCTCGGGCGGTCCCGCCCCAGCCCGCGTCCGTGGGCTACCGCAGGCCGAACAGGCTGACCAGGAGGATCCCCAGCACGGCCAGCGTGAGCGCCGTGTACAGACGGTCGCCCTCGAGGGCGAACGCGAGGGAGGACGCTGCGACGCGCATCACCGGGGTGGCGAGGAGCACCACGAGCCCGAACTGGGCGATGCCCACCGGCCGGAGGGCAACGAGGGAGCTGCCCATGGCGGAGAAGTCCGCGAGCCCGGAGGTCCCCTGGGCGGCCCCGGTCAGCGAACCCTCCCAGCCGACGAGCAGGGAGGCGGCGAAGCCGAGGACCATCAGCGTCGCGGCGAGCGTGACGCCGACGATGAGGATCCCGCTGACGAGCGTGCGGAAGCGCTCCGGTGTCACAGCCCCACCCCCAGTCCGCGAAGCAGGGTCTCCACGCCGACCGCCACCAGCACCGGCAGGAACACCAGCCGGACGGAGCGGTTGGACAGGCGGGGCAGGACTCGCGCGCCCAGCGTTGCGCCGCCCAGGACCCCGAGCGCGACCGGCACCGCGATCGTGGGGTCCACGTCGCCTCGGCCGAGGTAGATCCCGGCCGATGCCGCGGCCGTGACGCCGATCATGAAGTTGGACGTGGCCGACGAGACCTTCATCGGCAGCCGCATCGCGCCGTCCATCGCGAGGACCTTGAGTGCGCCGGAGCCGATGCCCAGCAGCCCTGACACGAGCCCCGCGCCGCCCATCATCACGAAGCCCAACGGGACGTGCTGGGCGGCATAGGCCACCTCCGTGCCCAGCCGGGGGTCCGGGTACGAGCTGACGAGCCGGAGCCTGTTCGCGATCGGGGACACGCGCATCTCGGGCGGCAGCTCCTCGCCCAGGCGCAGCACCTGCTGGAGCGCAGAGAACAGCAGGACCACGCCCAGGAGGACAAACAGGAGGGCGGGGGCCACGATGGCGGCCAGGAGCGCTCCGGCCACGGCGCCCGAGGTTGTCGCGAGTTCCAGGAACATCCCCACCCGCATGTCGGTGATCCGGTCCTTGACGTAGGCCGCGGCCGCCCCCGAGCTCGTGGCGATCACGCTCACGATGCTGGCGCCGATCGCGAGCCGGATGTCGACGCCGAACAGGATGGTCAGGGCGGGGATCACGAGGATGCCGCCGCCGACGCCCGCGAGCGCGCCGATCACCCCGGCAAGGAGCGACACGCCGAAGATCCCGATATCTGCACTGAGGGTCATGTGGACGGATCTTCGCTCCCAGCCGTCGTCCGGGCATGCGGCCCGGCCTTCGCTCCAAGCCTACCGGGAGTCCGGCGCGTCGGCGCAGCAAGCGAGGAATTGCCCGGCCGGCCCGGGTGCCGGCGCCGCGCGGATCGCTGCCGACCCGCCAGGTGGCGGGGTTGCCCCGTCGTCGTACTCTGCCCGGAGGTGATCGCCGTCGTCCCCGGCGCACCCATGGAGGCGAGATGAATCTCAACAGCGTCCTGATCGGATCCGAGGATCCCGACCGCCTCAGCGCCTACTTCACCAGCCTGTTCGGCGCCGCCGGCTTCGAGATGGGCGGCTACACCGGCTGGCAGCTGGGCACGGGCTTCCTGACCATCGGCCCGCACGACCAGGTGAAGGGCGCTAACGCCAGCCCCGGCCGCATCATCTGGAACCTCGAGACGGCGGACGTCCGGGGGGACTTCGACCGGCTCAAGGCGGCCGGGGCGATCGTGGTGGCCGAGCCCTACTCGATGGGCGAGGGAAGCGAGCAGGCGCCCAGCCTGATCTGCACCTTCGCCGACCCGGACGGCAACCTGTTCCAGCTGGTCAGCCCGATGCCGGCGGCGTGAGCGTGGCCCGACGGCACGCCGCCGGGCCACCCGTGTGGCACCCTGTGCCCGATGGATCAGCCCGGCCGCCACCCTGACGATCACGACGATGACGCCCCGCTCGACGAGGCGGAGGCCGCCGCGGGCGACGCCGCAGCCGAGGAGGCGCTCGACGAGAGCCTCGACGAGAGCGCGGAGCTGGTCCTCGAGGACCTGCCCGGAGTGACGCGCCGCCGCGACGGTGAGGTGGTGGTGCTCGCGGTCCGCGAGCGGGTGTTCGCCGTGTTGGGGGCGGACCTGCTCGAGGTGGCGCTCGACGCCCCGGTGGTTGCGGCTGCCCTGCGCACGCCCGACACCCGACCGTCGCCCCGAGGTGCCGGCTGGATCGCCTTCACGCCCAAGGCGCCGGACCGGTTCGCGCTCGACCGCGCGGAGGCCTGGCTGCGACTCGGGCACCGCCGCGCGACGGGGTAGGGACACAGTCACCGACGTCCTGTCTCGCACAAGAACGGCCCCGGTCCATGACCGGGGCCGCACAAACTCCAGGCTGATCCGGATCAGCTCGCCGGCGCGGCAAGCTTCTCGAGGCCGAACTCCTGCTCCAGCTGCTGGAGCGGGCGGAAGCCGGCGACGCGGCGGAGGAGCTTGGGCTGCTCTCCCGGCTCGACCAGCGCGATGGTGGGGATGCTCATCACGGCGAACGCCTGCGAGATGCCCGGGTTCGCGTCGACGTCCACCTTGGCCACGTCGACCACGCCGTCGTACTTGGCGGCGAGCTTCTCGATCTCCGGTGCGACCATCTTGCAGGGCCCGCACCAGGCGGCCCAGAAGTCGATGACCAGCGGCCGGCTCCCCTTGATGAGGAAGTCCGAGAAGTTGGCGTCGGTGATGTGCTTGATCTCCGCCATGGGGCGGCTCCTTTCTCCCGCGAGGGCGGGACACCCGTCAGCGGGCGATGGACAAGAGGAGCTGACACGCCTCGAGGACGCGCGGGTCCGAGAGGCGGTAGTAGACGGTGTTCCCGTCACGGCGAGCCGCGACGAGGCCGGCGGCGCGCAGCACCGAGAGGTGCTGGCTCATGTTCGGCACCTGGCAGGCGACCCGCATGGCCAGATCGCCCACCGAGACCTCGCCCGCGGCGAGGGACTCGAGGACGCACAGGCGCTTCGGGTCGCCGAGGGCTCGGGCGACGGCAGCCGACCTGGCGCGCTCGTCCTCGGTAGTTGCGATGTCGATCACGCCGAGTAGTGTCTCACCAATTGCGCAAGGACGCAAGTACAATGGCCAAACCACGGGCCCGAAGCCGGCTCACGTCGCTAGCCGCCCGGCGGCGGCACGCGCGAAGCTCCCCGCACAGTCGCCGTGAGGCGGCGGTTCGAGCGTTGCCGGCGTCAGGTTCCGCGGAAGCTGGCGCGCCGTCGCAAACGAGCGCGGATCTGACGCTCCCCGAGCGGCATACTCCAGTCGTGAGCGAGCCGCCCGTCACCCTGTCCGCCATCCGTGCCACGCGCCGCATCCTCGACGGGCGCATCCACCGCACGCAGGTCCTCTCGTCCGCCACCGCCGCCCGGGTCGCGCGCGACGCCTGCGGCGTCCGGCTCGCCGACGACCGGCTCTACCTCAAGGCGGAGCACCTCCAGAAGACGGGCTCGTTCAAGCCGCGCGCGGCCCTGGCGCGCATCGCCTCGCTGTCCGCAGACGAGCGGCGGCGGGGCGCGATCACGATCTCCGCTGGCAACGCGGGCCAGGCGTACGCGTGGGCTGCCCGCGAGGCCGGCGTGCCGATGACCGTCGTGATGCCCGAGGGCGCCGATGCGTCCAAGGTGGCCGCATGCGTCGGCTATGGCGCGGAGGTGGTGCTCCACGGCAAGCACGTCGGGGAGTCGCTCGAGCACCTGCACCGCCTCCGCGAGGAGCACGGCCTCACGCTGGTCCACCCGTACGACGACCCCGAGGTCCTCCTGGGCAACGGCTCGTGCGGGCTGGAGATCCTCGAGGACCTGCCAGACGTCGACGTCGTGGTGGTGGCCGTGGGCGGCGGCGGGCTGCTCGGCGGCGTCACGGTGGCGCTCCGCGAGAGCCGGCCGCGGATCCGCGTCTACGGTGTGGAGCCCGTGGGCTCGGACGCCCTGCACCAGGCGCTGGCGGCTGGCGCGCCGGTGGCCCTGACCCCGAACAGCATCGCCGACGGCCTGAACGCGCCCTCGGCCGGGCGGCTGGCCACCTCGATCGCCCGCCACTACCTCGAGGGTGTCCTGCTCCTCTCCGACGCCGCGATCCTGGCCGGCCTCCGCTTCTCGATCGAGCGCCTCAAGCAGGTGGTGGAGCCGGCCGGCGCAGCCGCGCTGGCGGCTGTCGTGACCGGGGCCGTGCCGCTGCGCGAGGGCGACCGCGTGTGCGTGATCCTGTCGGGCGGGAACGTGGCGGTCGATCGGCTTGGCGATCTGCTGGAGGGTGCCGCGCCACTGGGCCCGGCGGCATGACCGACGGAGGCGGGACGCCGCCTGGCCTGCGGCCGCCGCCGCCGCCCGCGTTCGCCCCGCCGCCGCCCGCGTTCGCCCCGCCGCCGCCGCCCAGCTTCGCCGCGGGCGGATTCGCCGTCGGCCCACAACCCGCGCCTGGCGCCCGGATGCCGCCCCCGCCCACTGCCAACACGCTCGCGATCCCGCTCGGTCCCCGGCGATTGGTCGGGATGGCGCTCGACCTGCTGACGCGTCCCGACGCCGGGCTGCGCCGCGCGTCGTTCTACATCGGGCTCATCCTGCTCGTGACCGTCGCACCGGCGGTGATCCTGGTGGGGGTCGCGATGGTCAACGGCGCGTTCGACGCCTACGCGAACGACAGCTCGTTCACGCGCCAGCCTCCCTCTTGGTTCTGGTGGCTGCTGCTGGCGTTCGTACCGGCGGCCCTCGGGTTCCTCGCCGCCGGCGTGGAGGCGAGAGCCCTCGCGTCGGCCGTGATCGGCGGGCGGGCCGAGGGCCGGCCGCTGCGGCTGCGCGAGTCGATCGCCGTGGCCCGCGCGCGGTTCTGGCCGGTGCTCGGCGCGCAGGTCCTGATCGGCATCCTGTCGATCGTCATCGAGCTCGTGCTGACCGCGGCGCTCAGCACCGCGGTCGGGGGCGTGGACGCGCTGAGCTACGCGCTGTCGGTTGCCGTCGGCGTGGTCGTCGGGACGCCGTTCATCTACGCGGCGGCTGGCATCGTGCTGGGCGAGGCCGACACCATCGAGGCCCTCCGCCGCTCGATCCGCCTTGCGCGCGCCCGCAAGCAACTCGCGGTGGTGATCACGCTGTTCTCAGTGCTCGCCGGGCTGGTGGTGCAGTTCGGCATCGGGGTCGCCATCGACACCGTCGATCGGGTCGCATCGGGGGCCGGCCTTGTCGACCACTTCCCGCCGGTCCTCGTCGTCCCGCTGGGCGCCGCCCTCGTGTTCGCGTACGGCACGCTGATGCTGCTCACGGAGGCGATCGCCGCGGCCCCCGCGGTCCACGCCTTCGTGGCGCTGACCCACTACACAGCCGGGCTCGAGCAGGGACGGCGCGAGCCGCTGCCGATTCGCCACCTGTGGGACCCGTGGATCACGCCCGGGCTGTGCGCGACCGCTGCTCTCGGCCTCGTCGCGCTGCTGCTCGGCCTGGCGTCGATGCCCTGGATCCGAGGCGGGTAGGGACGCGGAGGGACGGCCGCCCGCCCGCCCTGGCGCTGGCCCGCGGGTCGCGGCGCGCCCGCCGCCCGCCCGCCCTGGCGCCCTCGCCTAGTCGATCCCGAGCTCGCGCAGACGGTCCTCGTCATGGATCCCGAGGTGGTGCGCGAGCTCGTGGAGCACCGTGATCCGCACCTCGTCGGCGAGGTCGTCCGGGTCCGGGAAGTCCGCCTCGAGCGGCAGGCGGAAGATCAGGATGCGGGTCGGGACGGGGAGCCAGTCCCCGCCCCACTCGTCGAGCGGTACGCCCTCGTACAGGCCGTACAGGGTCTCGCCGCGGCCGAGGCCGTTCTCGCGCAGCTGCTCGGGGGTGGGCTCGTCGGCGATGACGACGGCCACCCCGTCGAGCGCGGCGCGGAACCGGGCCGGGATGGACGCGATGGCGCGGTCGACGAGGCGGTCGAAGCCGACGTGGACCGAGCGCCGGGCGCGCCGCTGCGCCAACCTGGAGCCGCGGCGTTGCTTGACCATCGCGCTCGTATGCTATCCGCCATGACTCTCCCCGCCGCGGCGCCGGTGCAGCCGCTCGAGATCGACCTCGTGCTCGCGCCCCCGCCCGACCCCTCGCTCGAGCCGGACGGGTTCCTCGTCGGCGTGGATGGCGTGCGGCTGCACCTCCTCGACTGGGGCGCACCCGCGACATCCGCGGACGGGCCGGGCGTGCTCCTCGTGCCCGGCCTGCTGACCCCGGCCTGGTCGTGGGCCCCGGTGGCGCGCCGGCTGGCCCGCGTGCGGCGAACCGGCGTCATGGACCTGCGCGGGCACGGGCTGTCGGATTCGCCGCCGGACGGGTATGACCTCGACACGCTGGCCGAGGACGCGGCGATGGTCGCGGAGGCGTCGGGGCTCGCCGGCGCCGACGGGCGCATCGTCCTCGCCGGGCACGGCTTCGGGGCCTGTGTCGCCGCCGCCTCGGCTGCGGCGATCGGGCAGCGCTGCGCGGGTCTCGTGCTCGTGGACGGCGGCCTCGAGCGGCTGGCCGAGACGGCCGGTGTCGACGCCGAGGAGCTGCTCCGCTCGCTCGACGAGCCCCCGGAGGTGCTCCGCTCGATGGACGCCTGGCTGGCCGATCGACGCGCCTTCGACGAGGCGAGCTGGGACGCGGACCAGGAGCGTGCCGCCCGCGATGCCGCGGTGGAGACTGCGGCCGGGCACGTGGTGCGAGCGGTCCGGCCGTTCATCGTGGAGGCCCTCGTGCCGACGCTGCTCGCCTATGACCCGGCGGAGGTGCTGGCGCGCGTGACGGCCCCGGTCATCGCGCTCGTCGCCATGGCGGCGGGCGATCCCGGGCCGCGCTTGGCCGAGCTGCGTCGCGCTGGGGTCGCACGCGTGGCGGCCGGCCGCGAGCCGATCTGGGTCGCCGGGCTCGTGGCCGGGCACAACCTGCCGCGCTATCGCCCCGCCGAGGTCGCCGCGGCAATCCTCGGGACCGGGAGCCCCTGACGCAGGTCCGGCTTGTTCACCTGTCCGCGGCCCAGGTCCGGCGCCTCGCCCGGCGCGCGCCCCGAGACGATGCCGCGCGGCGCGCCATGACCGCTACGATCGGACCACTGTCCCTACCCGCGCTCGGAGGCCAGCGCTGATGCGCGTCGTCTACTCGCCGCTCCACCTCGGGCACGACATCACGACGCAGACGTACCTCGGCGTCCAGATCCCGGCCAACGAGGTGGCCGCCCGCGCCGAGCGCATCCGGGCGACGCTCCTCGCCGACGGCGGGTTCGAGCTCGGCGAGCCGGCCGAGCACGGCGCCGACCCCATCCTCGCGGTCCACGACGCCGGGCTGCTCCGCTTCCTCGAGGAGGCATGGCCCGAGGCTCGCCGGGCACGCCATCCGTACGACCACCTGACGCCCGAGACGATCGCCGCTGCCGGACTCACCGAGGGCATGTCGCCGCGCTTCCGGCGCGAGAGCCCGAAGATCGAGGGCCGCGCGGGCTACTGGGCGCTCGACACCTCCACGCCCATCGTCGCCGGAACGTACGCAGCGTCGCGCGCCGCGGCCGATGTCGCGCTCACCGCGGTTGACATCGTCCTCGACGGCGGCGAGTGCGCCGCCTACGGCCTGTGCCGGCCGCCCGGACACCACGCGGCGCGGTCGATGTACGGCGGGTTCTGCTACCTCAACAACGCGGCGGTCGCGGCGCAGGAGATCGCGCGGCGGACCGGCGAGCACGTCTCGATCCTCGACGTGGACTACCACCACGGCAACGGCACCGAGCAGATCTTCTGGCGCCGCGGCGATGTGCTGTACGTCTCGCTCCACGCGCACCCCGACCGCCAGTACCCGTTCGCCCTGGGCTGGGAGGACGAGACGGGCGAGGGGGACGGCGAGGGCGCGAACCTCAACCTGCCGCTGCCGCCGGGCTGCACGAATTCGGCATACCTGGAGGCTCTCGACCGCGCGCTCGAGCGGATCTCGTCGGAGCCGGGCTCGGTCATGGTCGTCTCGCTCGGCTTCGACACCTACGGCCAGGACCCCATCGGCGACTTCGCCCTCACGACCGACGTCTACCACGAGGTCGGCCGGCGCGTCGCCGCGCTCGACAAGCGCCTCGTGATCCTGGCCGAGGGCGGCTACTACCTGCCGGCGCTGGGCGAGAACGCGCGGGCGTGGCTGCGCGGCGCGGAGGGCCGCCCATACGACCCGCGCCCGGCGCTGGGCTTCACCCAGGCGGGGGTCGAGGCCTGAGCGACCCGCGCCCGGCCGATCGGCCCGGGGTACCATCGCGGCGATGCCGCACCACAACCCTCCCGGACTGCCCGAGCACGTCCGCCGGATCGTCGACGAGATCGAGACCGATAGCGGCGACGACTGGCCCCCGGCCCTCGCCGACGGACAGTCCAACGGGCGGATCGAATCGGCCGTGCGCCAGATCCTGGTGGAGATCGGCGAGGACCCCCGGCGCGACGGCCTGCTCGACACGCCGGCCCGCATGCACCGCATGTACCGCGAACTCACCGCCGGCTACCACGTGGACGTCGAGCGCCTCATCAACCGCGCGATCTTCGAGGTCGACTACTCGGAGATGGTCGTGGTCAAGGACATCGAGTTCCACTCGCTGTGCGAGCACCACCTGCTGCCCTTCTTCGGCCGCGCCCACGTGGCGTACATCCCGAAGGGGCGCGTGATCGGGCTGTCCAAGATCCCGCGGATCGTGGAGATGTACGCGCGCCGCCTCCAGGTGCAGGAGCGCATGACGACGCAGATCGCCGAGCTCCTGATGGACCGCCTCCAGCCCGACGGCGTGGGCGTGGTGCTCGAGGCCACCCACCTGTGCGCCGCGATGCGGGGCGTCCGCAAGCCGGGCACGGTCATGACGACCGCGGCCGTGCTCGGCCTGTTCCGGCGCAACGACAAGACGCGCGCCGAGTTCTTCGCGCACATCGGCCGCCGGCCGCCCGAGGCCTGACCGCCGCCCATGTGAAAGGGCCGCCCGCCAGTCGGCGGACGGCCCCGGAAGCGCGAGCGCTGCCGAGCGTCTAGGGGTTGACGCGCACCACCTCGCCGTGGTCGGAGGTGGTCATGTTCGAGACGTAGACGCGACCGTCGGGGCCCACCGCCACGCCGCCCGGGAAGGACAGCGTGCCGCCGGTGAGCGAGGTCTGGACCGTGGGGTTCGAGAACGGGATCGCCACCACGTCCCCGAAGGGCCCGGCCGGTCCCGCGCCGGAGACGAGCTCGGACACGTAGAGGTTCTTGCCGTCCGCGGCGCAGCCGTTCATGGGCCACAGTCCGGTCGCCCACGGCTTCGCGAGCGAGAGCACGCTCGAGAGGCTCGACGGGTCAGCGGCCGCGGGGTTCACGCGGTACACGATGGCCGCCGGGTGGGGCGCCGGCAGGCTCGGGTTGAGCATGGAGCCCAGCGAGTCAACCAGCGCCAGCGTGCCCACGTACAGCGCGCCGTCGGGGCCACGAGCGACACAGGTCGGAGTCGCGTCGGCGATGGCGTTGTTCGGGAAGTAGGCGAGGATCTTGATGCGCCCGTTCGTGCCCACCCAGTCGAGCGTGTTCGTGCCGGCGTCGGCGACGTACGCGCCGCCGGGCACCGCGAGGATCCCGTACGGGTTGCTGTCCGGGAAGTCGTGCGGAGCGAGCGACTGGTGGGCAGCGGACCACGCGTAGTCGAAGTCGCCCACGTCGGACACGACCCGCGTCCGGCCGGCGGCGCTCAGCTTGAGGAGGTGCCCGACGAGCGAGCTCGGGAGCTTGGTCTCCTGCTGCGAGAGCCCCATGATCACGTCGATGTTGCCGTTGCCCAGGGCGGACAGCCCGGACGGGCCGAGGTTGCCCTCGTGGCCGGCGACCGACGGCAGTCCGCCGCGCAGCGTCTGCCGGACGGCGGTGTTGCCCGTGGCGCCGTGGATGGCGGAGACGCGCCCGGTGAGGCCGAACCCGGGCAGCGAGCCGGCCTGCGCCGAGCCCGCGCCGAGCCCTGCCTCGGCGACGTACAGGGTGCCGTTGGGGCTGAAGGCGAGGCCGCGGGGACTCCACAGCCCGTTCGCGACGACGGTGAACGTTGGGCCAGCTGCGGCGACGGTGCTCGCCGCGACGCTGGCGACGACGCACACGGCTGCGAGAGCGGCGGTCAGGGGACGCTTCATGGGACCTCCGCGCGCTCGCATGCCGGCCTCGGAGGCGCCGCGACGCGCGCCGACCGCATGGCCTCCGCCCCCGGCGTCGGGGAGTATGGCCGTCCCGTGGGAGCCCGGCGAGATACGGGGCGTTGCAGTTCGGCGGCTCAGTGTTACGGGCGCATATCAGCGGCGGGTCGGGATTCGCCGGACGAGCGCGAGGCCGCAGCAACTACAATTCGGCCCATGACGGACCGACCGCTGAAGGTGCTGATCGCCAAGCCCGGGCTCGACGGCCACGACCGTGGCGCGAAGGTCCTCGCGCGTGGCCTCCGCGACGAGGGCTTCGAGGTCGTCTACACCGGCCTCCGCCAGACGCCCGACATGATCGTCACGGCCGCGCTCCAGGAGGACGTGGACGTCGTGGGCATGTCCATCCTCTCGGGCGCCCACATGACGCTCGTGCCGCGGGTCCTCGACCTGCTTCGCGATCGGGGGATGGGCGACGTGCTGGTCACCCTGGGCGGCATCATTCCCGACGACGACGTGGAGCAGCTCCGTGCGGCGGGCGTGGCCGGCGTGTTCGGCCCGGGCACGACGATCCGCGAGGTCGCCGACTTCATCCGCGCCAACGCGACCCCGCGCGAGGCGTGACCGACCTCGTCGGATCGCCGGCCGAGCGCGCCGCGGCCCTCGCCGCCGCGGCCCGAGCCGGGGACCGC
>JAJYMP010000101.1 GCA_021786915.1 Chloroflexota bacterium | reverse complement strand
CGGCGGCGCCTGGACCGGCCTCGAGGCAGTCCGCCAGGACGGCGGCACCTGCGTGCGGTGCGCGGCTGCGAACCGGGGCAGCGCCGACGCCGTGAACATCGCGGCCCATGCCGGGAAGCCGATCCCCTCCGCGAGGGCGGTCGCCGCGGACAGCGCGAGGCCGCCACCGGTGAACGCGGCCGCATTGCGCACGGTCATGGACGCCTGGGCCGAGACGAGGGCGGGCCCGGACGTCAGCCGGAACAGCCGCTCCGTCTGGGCCAGCACTGTCACCGCGTACCCGACGGCGTTGATGATGACGGCGGCGACGAGGATCACGGCGGCGCCGGCGTTGCCGGGGAATGCCGCCACGCACAGCAGCATCCCCAGGCCGCGCGACAGGTAGGCCGCGCGCAGCAGCCGCGCCGAGGAGACCTGTGCCAGCACCGCGCCCAGTACCGCCGAGGTCAGCAGCGAGGCGGCCGCCCACGTGCCCGACAGCACGACGGCGAAGCCGGGCGACATCCCCAGCACCGACACGGCGAACACGCCGAAATACGGCGTGAGCCCGACGGCGGTGGCGTTCCACGTCGTGGCGCGCAGGAAGGAGCGGAGGGCCGGGGTCGGCGGGACGACGGCATCGGCGCGCGGGATCGTCACGCGACCCGGCCGCGAGAGGCGGGCCACCGCGCGGACGAGAGGCAGCGAGGCGACGGCCCCGAACCCGAAGAACGCGACGTACAGCCAGGGCGCCACGACAGGATCGACGGTCGCGAGGAGGATCCCGGCGGGGATCAGCAGGACGGCCGACGCGCCCGCGGTGACGCCCATCATCTTGGGCGTGACGATCCGGCGCTCCTCGTCGGGCAGGAGGATCGCCAGCCACGAGAACAGGTTGGCCTCGGCGACGAGCGCCCCGGAGCCGGCGACGAGCACGATCAGCGTGACCAGCGCGATCGCGGCCCCGTGCGGGAGCACGTGGAGCGCCGCGCCGAGCGCGACGGGCGCGACCCCCAGGCCCCGGGTCTCGGTGGCGGCGGTCAGGGCGACCGTGATCCCGCGCAAATTGCCATCGGTCCGGCGGAGGGCCCTCGGCATCAGCGCCTGCGCCGCGGAGCCCAGCACCGGGAGCAGGCCGACGAAGGTGACGAACGCTGGGTTGGCGCCCAGGACCAGCAGGAACGGGACGAACAGTGCGTCGGTGACGAACGCGGCCAGGACCGCCTGCGAGCCGGCGATCACCTGGTACGGTCGGTTGCGGCGCGCGGCGAAGCCGATCCACGGGCGGAGCGGTGCGGCAAGGTTGCGGATGGGGTTCGCACGAGTCATGTCAGGTCGCTATTTCGAAGGCTAGATATCGTTGTTACCTAAGAATAGTAGGTGATACTGGCCTTCTTGTCCATTTGTGTTGGACTCATGCCGGCACTCGCCTTTGAAGCGTGGTGCGCGCGGGCAGCAGCGGGCAGGCTCGCGCGAGCGCCGGGACTCTGCTTGGGTCGGCGGTCCGGGGGTCCGACACGGTCCGAGGCTGTCCGTTCACACACGGTCCAAGGCTGCGATTGACGCGGGACCGCCCGGCGGGGACACTCGCCGCCATGCCGGATGCCGCTGCTTCCCCCGCCGCTGACCGCCTGACGCTGCTGTTCGACGCCGACGACACGCTCTGGGACAACAACGTCCACTTCGAGCGCGCGATCCTGGCCTGGCTCGATGTCGTGGGCGGCTACGGCTGGACGCCCGAGGCCGCGCGTGCCGAGCTCGACCGCATCGAGGAGGCGAACTTCACGACCGGCGGCGTCGGAACCTCGGCGTTCGCCGTCCACCTGCGGCTCGCAGCCCAGGCGATCGTGCCGCCGGATCGGCTGTCGGAGGCGCTCGCCCGGATCGACGGGATCGCTGCCGCCATGCCGCGCGGCGCGGTCACCGTGTTCCCCGGCGTCGTGGAGACGCTCGACACCCTGGGCGCCCGCCACGTGCTGGGCCTCGTCACGCGCGGCGACCCGCTGGAGCAGTGGGCCAAGATCGACGCGTCTGGGCTGCGGGAGCGCTTCGCGCACATCGCCGTCGTGGAGCACAAGGTGGCGGCGACGTACCGCGACCTGGTGGCGCGCTGGGGCCTCGACCCGTCCACGACCGTGATGATCGGCAACTCGCCCCGATCCGACATCGTTCCCGCTCGGGCGGCCGGCCTCCGCGCGGTGCTCGTCAGCCACGCGTCCACCTGGAGCCTGGAGCTGGCCGAGGTGGACCCCGGCGACGACGGCGTGGCCCACGTCGACCGCTTTGCGGACCTGCTGGCGCTGTTCGGGCGGCGGGGGCTGCGGAGGGTGCGGGACGCCTCGCGGGAGGGTGATGTGAAACCGCGGCGAGCCGCCGACGCTCGGGCAGGTCGAGGGACGCGGGCGCACCGCGGGAGGGCAACGGCTCCGGGCGCATGAGAGCCGTCTCATCCCGCTCATAGTCGCGCCCGGGACCAGCCCCGGCACGATACCGTTGTGCGGCCGCCCGCCGCCGACCCGACGATCATCCAGGGGGACGACCAAGCCCGTGACGCACCCGACCGAACGCCTTCTCGCCGGCCCGCCGCTCGATGGCCGCGCCGAGGCGCTGCACGCCCACCACCTCCGCCTCGGCGCACTCCCGCACGTGCCCGCCGGCCAGATGATCGCCGCGCTCGAGGCGGCCGGGGTCCTCGGCAGGGGGGGCGCCGGCTTTCCCGTCGGCCGCAAGTGGCGCGCCGTCTCCGACCAGCACGACCTCGGCACCCCGGTCGTCGTGGCCAACGGCGCCGAGGGCGAGCCGGAGAGCGCGAAGGACCGCGTGCTCATGACGCATCGGCCCCACCTGGTCATCGACGGCGCCCTGATCGCGGCGCGCACCCTCGGGGCGGACCGCGTGGAGCTCTACCTCGGGCGTGAGCACACCGGGGCGGTGAGGGCGATGAAGGCCGCGGTCGAGGAGCGGCCCAAGAGCGAGCGCAAGCTGCTGCACATCGTCGAGGCGCCGATCGGCTACGTCGCGGGCGAATCGACCGCGGTCGTCCACTACGTCAACAGCAAGGACGCGCGGCCGATGACGACGCCGCCCCGCATGTCGGAGCGCGGCGTCCGCAACCGCCCGACGCTGGTCCAGAACGTCGAGTCCCTGGCGCAGGCAGCGCTCATCGCGCGCTTCGGGCCGGACTGGTTCCGCGAGGCCGGGCGCGGCAAGAACCGCGGCACTGGCCTGATCACGATCGCAGGTCCGGTGCGCCACGAGGGCGTGGCCGAGATCGAGCTCGGGACTCCGCTCGCCGAGCTGGTCGAGATGGCCGGCGGCCTGACCGGCAACCCGAAGGCCGTGCTGATCGGCGGCTACTTCGGCACCTGGGCGCGCATCGAGACGGCGTGGACCCTCCCGCTCGAGCCGGAGTCGCTCAAGGCGGCCGGGCTGACGTTCGGATGCGGCCTCATCCGGATCGTCGACGAGCGCACCTGCGGCGTCGACTACTCCGCCCGGATCATGGACTTCCTCGCGGCGGGCTCGGCCATGCAGTGCGGGCCGTGCAAGTACGGGCTGGCCGACCTCGCGGGCGCGAGCGCCAGGCTCGCCGGCATGGACGCCAGGACCACCGACCTCCACGACATCGAGCGCTGGACGGCTCTGGTCACCGGCCGCGGCGCGTGCCGCCACCCCGACGGCGCCGCGCAGCAGATGAGCAGCGCGCTGGCGGTCTTCACCGATGACTTCGCGAGCCACGCGGACCGCCGCCGCTGCCTGGCCGCGAGCGTCATGACAGGAACCTACCGATGAGCGACGAGCACAAGCTCAAGGTCGACTGGATCGCCTGCAACGGGTACGGCGTGTGCGAAGCGGCGGCTCCGCAACTGATCGTGCTCGACGACTGGGGCTACCCGATCCTCCCCGACGGGAGCGTGCCGAGCGAGTTCATGGGCCAGGCGCGCAAGGCGATCAACGACTGCCCGATGGTGGCGCTCTCCTGGGAGAGCAAGGCGTCGGAGGCAGGGAGTCGGCTGGAGCGGCTGGGGCTCGGGCGGCGCGTCCGGGGCTGAGCGTCCGGTCCGGCGCCGCGGCCTCGCCCCGTTGGGGCGCTCGCCTGAGGAGCCCGTCCGCTGTGAATATCCTCGCGGAGCGGGACGCGGTGGGGCTCAGGCGGCGCGTCCGGGGCTGCGCCGCGCACGAACCCCCGGGCCCATCGCTCCCGCGCCCGAACCCCGGGCATACTTGGAGCTCGAAGGAGACCCTGACCGTGCCCAACATCCTGCAGCACCTCCCGGTCGGCGAGCGCGTCGGCATCGCGTTCTCGGGCGGCCTGGACACCAGCGCCGCGATCCACTGGATGCGGGCCCACGGCGCGATCCCCTACGCCTACACCGCGCACCTCGGCCAGCCCGACGAGGCCGACTACGACGCCATCCCGGTCAAGGCGCTCAAGTACGGCGCCGAGCACGCCCGCCTGATCGAATGCCGCCCGCAGCTGGTCGCCGAGGGGATCGCGGCGCTCCAGTGCGGCGCCTTCCACATCTCGACCGCGGGCCAGCTCTACTTCAACACCACGCCCATCGGGCGCGCCGTCACCGGGACGATGCTCGTCTCGGCGATGCGCGAGGACGGCGTCAATATCTGGGGCGACGGCAGCACCTACAAGGGCAACGACATCGAGCGGTTCTACCGCTACGGGCTGCTGGTGAACCCCGGGCTCCAGATCTACAAGCCCTGGCTGGACCAGCAGTTCATCGACGAGCTGGGCGGCCGGGCAGAGATGTCGGCCTACCTCGAGGGCGCGGGCCTCGAGTACAAGATGAGCGCCGACAAGGCGTACTCGACCGACTCGAACATCCTGGGCGCCACGCACGAGGCGAAGGACCTCGAGTTCCTCGACAAGGGCGTCTCGATCGTCGCCCCGCTCATGGGCGTCGCGTCCTGGCGCGCCGACGTGGACGTCCCAGCGGAGACCGTGCGCGTGGGCTTCGACGACGGGGAGCCGGTGACGCTCAACGGCGCCAGCTTCGAGACCCCGCTCGCGCTGTTCACCGAGGCGAACGTCATCGGCGGGCGCCACGGCCTGGGCGTGAGCGACCAGATCGAGAACCGGATCATCGAGGCGAAGAGCCGGGGCGTGTACGAGGCGCCCGGCATGGCGCTGCTCTACATCGCCTACGAGCGGCTGGTCACGGGCATCCACAACGAGGACACGATCGACCAGTACCGCTCCAATGGGCGTCGGCTGGGCCGGCTGCTGTACCAGGGCCGCTGGTTCGATCCCCAGGCGCTGATGCTCCGCGAGACCGCCCAGCGCTGGGTGGCGCGCCCGATCACGGGCGAGGTCACGATGGAGCTGCGGCGCGGCAACGACTACTCCATCCTCGACACGACCTCGCCGAACCTCACGTACCACCCCGAGCGGCTGACCATGGAGAAGGGCGACGAGGTCTTCTTCACGCCGCAGGACCGCGTCGGCCAGCTGACGATGCGCAACCTCGACATCGCCGACACCCGCGAGAAGCTGGTCGTCTACCACCGCGTGGGGCTGATGGGCACCAACCGCGAGGACGGGCTGCCGCTGCTGCCGGCCGCCGCGCCGGAGCCGGACGACGTCGCCGATGGCGAGGGCGGGGCCAGCCCGATGCCTGGTGCCCGTTCCTCTGACGCCTAGCTGCTGTCAGGGGACGTCCCCGCTGCGAGTCGGGCAACGCGCATCCCCCGGCCCCTCCAAGGCGGCGCTCGGGAGGGGCAGCGTGACAGCCAGAACCGCGACGAGCGCGGCCGGTTGCCATCTCCCGCGTCGCGACCACGAGACCGGAAGGCGATCCATGGACGCGCCGCTCAGCAGCACCATGTCTTCGCGCACATCCCCTTGCGTGGGTGTCGCTCTCCCCCCGCCGGCACGCCCGGGACAAGACGCGAAGGTAACGACACTGCCGTCGATATCGGCCTGCCGCCCGCCAGTATCCCGCCGCCCGCGCACGACAGGCGGCGAGTGCGGCGCCGGCCCGACGCACTCCTACTTCATCGTGGAGAGAAAGCCGAGGATGCTCGTCATGTCGTCGGGCGACATGTCGGCGTAGGGCGGCATCTTGTCCCTGGGCTTGAGGATCTGCTGCTGGATCTGGTCGCCCGTGAGCCGCGTTGCGATGTGTGACAGGTCTGGGCCAGCCGTTCCGCCGTGCCCGGCCAGCATGTGGCACGAGGCGCAACCCTCCACCTGGTAGACCTTCAACCCGGCGACCTGGGACGTGGTCAGCGCGGACGTGTCGACCTGGACGGTCGTGTCGGTCGATGCGGCCGGGGCCATGGCGCCTTGGAACGTCAGCCCGAGCACGCCCACGATGGCCAGGACCCCGAGCGCCGTGGCGATCGGCCGCTGCCGGGGATGCCTCGCCCGGCTCCGGTCGATGAACGGAAGGATAAGGAACACGAGGAACGCGGTCGTTGCCGACGAGACCGCCACCCGGAACGACAACCCGAAGCCCTTCGTGCAGGTCAAGACGGCGGACCAGATCCTCGCCTCACCCGCCCGGTATTGCGAACGTATCTCCGACTCGGGAGACTATGGCGCCTGCTCTGGCCCCACGTCGATGACCTGGGGTTGCCCGTGGGCCACCTCGGCGACCACGAAGCGCTGGGCGTGCTCCTTGTGCGGGTCGCGCAGCAGGATGCCGAACGTCTCGAGCAGGCGGTCCGCGGTGAGCACCTCGCGCCCCGGGCCGAGCGCGACCACGCGCCTCGCGAGGAGCAGCACCTGGTCGTACTCGACGGCCTCGCCGATGTCGTGGGTCGAGGTCACCACCGCGGCGCCCCGCTCGAGCTCGCCCGCGAACGCCTGCAGATAGCGCTCGCGGCCGCCCGCATCGAGCCCCGCGGTGGGCTCGTCGAGGACGATCAGGTCGGCCCGGCGCGCCAGCACCTGGGCCAGGAAGACGCGCTGCTGCTGGCCTCCAGAAAGCGACCGCAGCGGGTGCCGGGCCAGCCCCTCCACGCCCATCGTCCGCATGCCCCAGGCGACCAGGTCGTGGTCCTCGCTGGTGAACGGCCGCGCCAGCCCTCGGGCCGAGAAGCGCGCCATCCGCACCACGTCGATCGCGCGGAGCGGGAGGACGAAGCTCGCGGTGTGGGCCTGGCCGAGGTAGGCGACGCGCACGGCTGATGACCCGGGCGCCCGGTTGAACACCTCGAGTCGGCCCGCCACGGGCGGGATGAGCCCCATGATCGACTTGAGGAGCGTCGACTTGCCCGAGCCGTTGGTCCCCACCAGGGCGAGCGACGTCTGGCCGCGGACGACGAGGTCGATCCCCGAGACCACCGGTCGACTGCTGTAGCCGACCGCCAGCCCCTCGGCGCGGATGGGCAGATCGGCTGACGCTGACTGGGTCCCGTCGCCGGCCCGCAGCACGCGCGCGCTCATGCTGCGGGCTCCTCGGCGGGGCTTGTGCGCGCGGCGAGCCCGGCGCGCACGTTCACGAGGGCCAGGACGCCGAAGAAGATCACGGTGGCGACCAGCACGATCGTGGCGCCCGCCGCCGTGTTGAACCCGTAGCTGATCAGCAGGCCGGTGTAGGTGGAGATCACGCCGATCATGATCGCGATGGCCGTCATGGTCCCGAGCCGGCTCGCGATCAGGGCGCCGCTCGCGGCGGGGGCGAGCAGCATCCCGAACACCAGCAGCGTCCCGACGCTCTGGAACGACACCACGACGACCGTCGCCACGAGCAGCAGCATCAGCGCGTGGTAGCGGCGGGCGGAGAAGCCGGACACCTGCGCCTGCTCCGGGTCGAAGGACAGCAGCAGGAACGGGCGAGCGCACACGAAGGCGACGACCGCGACGGCCGCCGTGACCACGACCTGCAGGGCGAGGCCCCCGGGGGAGACGCCGAGGATCTGGCCGAACAGGATGGCGATGAGGTCGCCGGAGAACGAGCTCGAGCCCGACACCATCACCACGCCCAGCGCCAGCATGCCCACGAACAGCAGGCCGATCGCGCTGTCCGAGGACAGCTTCGAGCGCTGCGTGACAAGGCTGACCCCGCCGATCATCACGGCCGCCCCGACGGCCGCGCCGAGGATGCCCGGCAGGCCCAGGAGCAGCGACGCCGCCACGCCCGGGAGGACGCCGTGGGCGAGGGCATCGCCGATGAACGCCAGGCCGCGGAGGACCACGAAGGTGCCCACGATGGCGCAGCCCACGGAGACCAGGACCCCGGCCGCAAGGGCCCGCATCATGAACTCGTTGCCGAGGAACGGATCGATGAACGGACCCAGGGGAGACCCCTCGCTTTCAGCGTTGGCAGCTTGGCGGTCGCGGCCTTCCGTCCGGTGGGCCACGGGAGGCGGCGAAGTGAAGGCTACTTCAGGTTCTCGGCCACCAGATTGGCGATGTTGGTCATGAACGTGAAGTAGGAGCCGTCCGGGGGCAGCGCGTGGGTCGTGAGCTCCACGACCTTGGCTCCGGTGTCGGTGCCCACGGCCTGGGCGACCGAGGCGTCCGTGCCGACCTCGGTGAACACCGCCTTGACCCCGGCCGCGCTGATCTTCGCCTCGAGGGCGGCCAGGCTGGAGGCCGATGATTCCGCCTGCGTCGACAGGCTCGGGATGATCGCGCCGATCAGCTTGTAGCCGTAGCGCTGGGCGAAGTAGCCGAGCGACTCGTGGCCCGTCACCAGCGATCGCGCTGGAGCGGGAACGGTGTTGAGGATGGTCGCGAGCTGGTCGTTGAGGGCCGTCAGGCGAGCCTCGAGGTCGGTCGCGCGGGCGGAGACGTCGATCCCCAGGTCCGTCTTGAGCTCGGGGGCGAGCGCCTCGACGACGTCCTTGATGGTCAGCGGGTCCATCCAGAGGTGCGGGTCGGCCGCGCCCGCCACCTGGTCGGCGGACGTGTCGATGCCCTCGCCGGCCCCCACGTGACGAACCGTGATGTGGTCCGAGGCGATGAAGCGCTTGACGCCGGCCTTCTCGGCCTGGTTGAAGGCATCGCCCATGCCCCCCTCGAGGTTCAGGCCGTTCTCGACGAGCAGGTCTGCCTTGGCCATGGTCTCGATGTCCTTGGCCGACGGCGCCCAGTCGTGCGGATCCGAGCCGTTGGGCATGAGGACGGTGACGGTCGCGGCGGGGCCCACCAGATCCTTCACCACGGCGCCGAGGACCGAGTAGGTGACGACGATCGACTTGCCCGAGGACGAGCCCGACGGGGCTGCCGATCCGCCCGCGCACGCGGCGGCGAGAACGGCGATGGCCGCCAGTGCGACGGCGCCCAGGGCGCGCCGCTGCCGGGGTGTCCGAGGCCCGACGGCCCCAGCGCATCGGTGCGACTTGGTCTCAACGGTGTTCACAGCTCGATCCTCCACGCCACCTGGCGGGATGCGTGTCAGGCGCTCGGCGCGGCCTTCGCCTGGCAGTGACGGCAGAGCCCGAACAGCTCCAGCCGGTGGCTCTCGATCCGATACCCGCTCCGCCGCGCGATCTCCGCCACGGCTTCCGCCAGCGCGCCATCCTCCACGTCGGCCACTCGGCCGCATCGCGAGCAGACGAGGTGGTGGTGGTGCTCCCGGACGCACGGGACGTAGGCGTGCTCCCCGGACGGGAGGTCGAGGCGCTCGACGACGTGCAGCTCGGTCAGCAGCTCCAGCGCCCGGAACAGGGTCGCCCGGCTCACGCCCAGGCGGCGCGCCCGTGCGGCGACCTCGAGCTCGGCCGCCGTGAAGTGGCCGTCGTACTCGGCGATCAGGTCTGCGACGGCACGCCGGGGGCCGGTCAACCGGTATCCCGCCGCGCCAAGCGCCTCGACGATGGGATCTGAGCTGGTCATGCCGGGAGCCTAGCAGGATCGGGCGTTGATGTCGCGAATAAGTCTCAATAACCAGGTCGTCAGTGCCTCTCTTGCCCCTCGGCCCACCGGCTTCGCTCCTGTCGCCGCCAGACGACGCCATATCCCGCGAGCCCCGCTCCTATCGCCGCTGGGCGGCGGTACGAGCGACAGCGAGCCGAGGTCCTGGCACGGGGGTGGTCGCCACGGCTGGAGTAGCGCCGTGTGGCGGCGATGCGAGCGGATCGTCGCGGCGGGGGCCAGGCCACCGGCCCGGGACCCGGCGACATCGCCCGCCCTGCGGGCTCGCCCTATCCTGTGCGCGCCCGCTTGGGACCCTGGAGGCCCGCTCACCACATGCGCTTCGTCAACGACCTCGTGCCGCAGTACGACCTGACGTACTCCGACGTGTTCATGGTGCCCAGCCTGTCGTCGGTCGCATCGCGGCTGGACGTGGACCTCTCCACACCCGACGGCCTCGGCACGACCATCCCGGTCGTGGTGGCGAACATGACCGCGGTGGCCGGCCGGCGGATGGCCGAGACCGTGGCGCGCCGCGGCGGACTCACGGTACTGCCCCAGGACATCCCGCTCGACGTGATCCGCGAGAACCTGCGCTACCAGAAGAGCCGCCACCGCGTGTTCGAGACCGCGATCACGCTCGGCCCGACCGAGACCGTGGGCGCGGCACTGAACCTGATCCACAAGCGGGCGCACGGCGTGCTCGTGGTGGTGGACGACGAGCAGCGGCCGATCGGCATCTTCGCCGAGCGCGACGCCGCGGGGTTCGACCGCTTCACGCAGCTCCAGAACGTGATGACGCGCGACCTGGTGCTCGTCGACGCGACCACTGGCCTGCCCGAGATCTTCGAGCTGCTCAACGAGCACCGGATCAGCGCGGCGCCCGTGGTGGACACGGACGGGCGGCTGGTGGGCGTGGTCACGCGGCGGGGCGCGCTGCGCTCGACGATCTACCGGCCGGCAGTGAACGCGCGGGGCGAGCTGATGAGCGCGGTCGCGGTGGGGATCAGCGGCAACCCGGCGGAGCGGGCGAGGGCGCTCGCCGAGATGGGCGTGGACGTGCTGGTCGTCGACACCGCGCACGGGCACCAGGCGAAGATGCTGCGCGCGATCGAGGCCGTGCGAGGCGTCGTGGGTTCGCTGCCGATCGTCGCCGGGAACGTTGCCACCCGCGACGGGACGCGCGCTCTGCTCAGCTCCGGCGCCGACATCGCGAAGGTCGGCATCGGCCCGGGCGCCATGTGCACCACGCGCATGATGACCGGCGTCGGCCGGCCCCAGTTCACCGCGGTCATGGAGTGCGCGGACGAGGCGGCGAAGCACGGCAAGCACGTCTGGGCCGACGGCGGCGTGCGCTACCCGCGCGACGTGGCGCTCGGCCTGGCGGCGGGGGCGGCGTCGGTCATGTTCGGGTCCTGGCTCGCCGGCACGTACGAGAGCGCGGCCGACACGCTCCGCGATCCTGAGGGGCGCCTGTACAAGGAGAGCTTCGGGATGGCGTCGAACCGGGCCGTCCGCAACCGGACGCGCACCGAGACGCCGTTCGAGCGCGCCCGCAAGGAGCTGTTCGAGGAGGGCATCAGCAGCTCGCGCATGTACCTCGACCCGGAGCGGCCGGGCGTGGAGGACATCCTCGACCAGGTGGTGGCCGGCGTCCGCTCGTCGTGCACATACGCCGGCGCCCGGACGATCCCGGAGTTCCAGGAACGCGCCGTGGTGGGCGTCCAGAGCGCAGCCGGGTACGAGGAGGGCCGGCCCCAGCCGACGTCCTGGTAGAGCCGCTCCGGGCGTGCCCCCGCCCGGAGCGGACCGGCCGGTTGTCCGCGCCTGGCAGCTCCAGGCGCCGCAGCGACACCGTCGCACCCCCGGCCCGTTGCGCCGCGTCACTCCGCCGCACCGCCGCCGCCCCTTCCGTTCCTGGCTCGGGGGCGCGTGATACGTTCGGGCACATGCCCGACCCACGCTTCGACGCCGTCGTCTTCGACCTCGACGGCACCCTGTGCGACTCCGAGCCGTTCATCGCGGCGGCTGCCGCCGAGGCGCTGCGTCGCCGCTACGGGATCTCGGTCGCTACGGCGGACTTCGCGCCGTTCGTCGGTGCCGGGGACGACCGGTTCATCAGCGGCGCAGCCGCCGCCCACGGCGTGGACGCCGACCTCGCGGTCGACAAGCCGCTCACGTACCAGGTCTACCTCGAGCTCATCCCGGGCGCCCTCCAGCCGATCGCCGGCGTGCACGCGTTCCTCGAGCGACTCCGCGCCGCCGGCCTGCGGCTCGCGCTCGCCACGGGCTCGGACCGGCCGAAGCTGCGCGGGAACCTGGACGCGCTGGGCCTCGCGGAGGCCGGCTTCGACGTCGTGGTGACCGCCGAGGACGTGACCCGCAAGAAGCCCGACCCCGAGACGTTCCTCGTCGCGATCAGCAGGCTCGGGCTGGAGCCGTCGCGCTGCCTTGTGGTCGAGGACGCGCGCAACGGCGTGCTCGCCGGGCGCGCGGCGGGCTGCGAGGTGCTGGGGATCGCGTCCTCGCAGGCGTCCGGCGTGCTGCTCGAGGCGGGGGCGCGGGATGTCGTGCGCGACTACACGGCACTGCCCGATGCGTTGCTGGCGGACCTCGGCCTGAGCTGATCGCCGCAGGCCCACGCCCACGAGGATCGCCCGCTCGCGGGGACCGAGGATGTCGAGCGCATCGCGTCGGTTGGTGTCGCCTGCTACGACCGGACGACGTACCCGTCGATCGCCACGTACGGGTGGCCCGGGCTCGAGAGCACCTGGATCGTGAGCGTGTGACGGCCGACCGACCGGAAGGTGCGCGCGAACAGGGCGACCTGCGGGACGAATCCCGAGCGCCACAGGCTGATCGTCGCCACGGCGTGCCCGTCGATCAGCACGAGCGCGCGACCGCGGGTCTGGCCCACCGGGCCGATCCAGGTGACCGAGCTGCCGGTGAACGTGAGGGTGGCGGTGTTGCCCGGGACCGTCGAGAACGTGGCGTTTCCGCCGCTGTAGCCGGCGGAGCCGGCATCGCGCCATGTGCCCCGGTAGGTGACCGCGCTGCTGTGCTCCGAGTAGAACCAGGTGCCGTGCTTCACGGGCGCCGTCGTCGGCTTCGGCGGCGGCGTGGACACCGGCACGGCCCTGGGCGGGGGCATCGGCGTGGGCGCGGCTGCGGTCGGCGTTGGCACGAGGGTCGGCACAAGCGTCGGGGTTGGCGTGGCGGCGGGGGCCGGCACGGCGGTCGGCGTGGACATCGGCATCGCCGAGGGCAGGCTCCCCTGCGGCGGGATCGGGCCGACGAGGGCGGCGCCGGCCGCGTCGGGGGCGTCCGGGGGCACCGTCGCGCTCAGTCGGCCGGCAGCGAACCAGGCGCCGACGGGCGCGTAGGCCGTGACCCATGGGGCATTCCCGGGCATATTCAGGTCCGCGGACAGCCAGTTGCCGCTGCGGCCAGTGGCCGCCTCGATCGTCGGCACCTGAAAGGTGAGGGAGGCGCCCGGCTTGAGGTCGGCGCTCAGCGGCGCGGCGAGGAGCAGGACCGGCGTCGGATTGGCGGGGTCCGCGGTGGTGGCGGTGACGGTCAGCGTCGTGAAGGCGCGACTCTCCGGATCGCTCGGACCGGACGGGTCCAGCGCCGGCTGCGCGGCGATCGCCTGGCGGCCCGTGTTCGTGAGCTGGACGACGGCGCCGGTCCCGTCGGGGCTTGCCGTGAGCCCGATGCTGACCGACGTGTCGGCCCAGACCCGGACGGCGACGCTCGGGATCTGCACCCGCTCGGCCTTGGGGAGGGGGCCGCCGCCCGTGTCGCGCAGCTCGAGCGACAGCCGGTACTGGCCGGGCAGGCGCGGGGTCGCCACCGCGAGGGTCACGCCGTGGTCGGCGGACCGCGTCCGGGTCGTGTCCACGGTGACTGACGGCCGGTTGGCCGAGGCGGTCATGGCGGCGATTCCCGCGGCTGCCGCGGCGGTCGATGCGGGCGTGGCGGCGAGGAATCCGTCGACCGATGCCGGAGGGGCGGCCGACGGCGTGGCCGATGGCGCGTCTGCCCGTGCTGCCAGCGGAACGGCGGGAGTTGGTGCGGGCGGCACGGCGGGCGAGGTCGTGGGCGAAGCTGGCGCCCCCGCGTCCCCGGGCGTCGGGGTGGCGGAGCCCGCGGAGGCGGCGGCGATCACATCGGCGTCGAGCGCAACCGGCGTCCACGTCGCGGCGAACTCGACCCCGGCGGGGAGGTCGCCGCCCTTCCATGCGAGCTGCACCGAGGCGCGGTCGCCGCCGTGCAGCGGGCCGGCGACGACGGGCGTGCCGACGCGGACCGCGGCGCCTGTGAAGGCGTCGAGGTGGACCGAGTTCGCGACGCCCATCACGCTGGCGCCCCAGCGGCGCGACGAGGACCAGAACTGCTGCATGCTCCGCAGCGTCGGCTGGCCGCCCCACCATCGGCCGCTCGGCTTCAGGTAGAAGTCCTTGATGAACTTCGCGGTGGCGTTGATGTTCGCGGCGTAGGTCGCGTAGGCCGTGGCGTACCGGTAGGGGTCGCGGTCGTAGGCGTTGTAGCCGAACAGGTTGTGCTTGTAGCGCGCGATGTCGCTCGTGCCCCAGCCCGACTCGTGGAGTGCCGCCCCGAGCAGGAAGCGGGCGTTGATGCCGTACTTCGCCTCGGCGGCCATGAACGCTGCGCCGAGGGGCGGCAGCGGCGTGTTCGCGCTCAGGTACTCGTCGATCGCCCACGCCGAGGCGCCGCTGGCCGAGAGCAGGTTCGTGTCGAGCGTGATGGCGCCGCCCGCGTGGTAGTGGGTCGCGCGCGGCACGGAGGCGCTGGTGGCGGGAACGGACAGCCCCATGAGCAGGGTCGCGCAGAGGGCGGCCAGCACGAGGCGGGTTCGACGGAGGACGGTCATGATCACCAGGTTCGGGTGAGGGCGGCGCGCGTCACGTCGCGGGATCGGCACCGGTCTGCGCCTGACCGCGCAAAGCGGCGTGATGCGGAGTTCGATAGGTTACCCCGACAGTCCTCCCGCGGACGCCGTCGGTCAACCGGCCCGATTCACCCACTGGACCCCGTCGATCGGGCTATGCGGGAGCGATCTCCACCCGCCGCCCCAGAACCGCCCGGACCGCCCTGCCGCCCGGGTCAGCGCTGCCCGGTGGTCAGGCGAGAGCGCCCCGAACGGATCGGGCTGGACCGTCGTGGCGCGCGACCCGACGCGCCGGGCCCTCGCCGGACGTCGCGGTCGCCCGCCTCCGCCTCCCGCCCGGCGGCTGGTCGGGGAGCGTGCGCTCGGCGCTCGAGGCGGTGTCGTCAGTCAACCGTGAGCGTCTTGGACAGGTTGCGCGGGAAGTCCGGGTCGAAGCCGCGCAGCACGCTCATGCGGTACGAGAGCAGCTGGAGCGGGATCACCGAGAGCAGCGCGAACAGGTGAGGGTCCGACGCCGGGATCGCGATCAGGTCGTCGCCGTTCGCCCGCAGCCGCGCGTCCTGCTGGGCGATCGTGATCGCCCGTGCCCCGCGGACCTTGACCTCGTTGATGCCGCTGATGATGAGCGGCGTGTCGGTGGGGCCGGCCACGAACAGGATGGGGTAGCCGTCGTCCACGGCCGACAGCGGCCCGTGCTTGAACTCGGTCGACAGCATGCCCTCGCAGTGGGCGTAGGTGACCTCCTTGAGCTTGAGGGCGCCCTCGAGCGCGATCGGGTAGGTTGCGCCGTAGCCCAGGCAGTAGAGGTCGCCGCGGTCGGCCAGCTCGCGGGCGATCGCCCGGATCGGCGCGTCCACGGCATCGATCGTCGCCTCCATCAGCTCCGGGATCCGCGCCAGCTCCGCGGTGTCCCGGCCTGCCAGCCGGTAGGCGAGGTGCAGGAACGCGACCACCTGGTTGGTGAACGTCTTGGTCGCCGGAACGCTGATCTCGAAGCCGCAGCCCAGCGGCAGGCACAGGGCTGTCGCGCGCGTGAGCGCGGAGCCGACGACGTTGGCGAGGCCGAAGCTGGCCATGCCGCGGCGATCGGCCGCCTCGAGGGCGTTGAGCACGTCCTTGGTCTCGCCCGACTGGCTCACGAAGATCCCCACGTCCTCGGGCCCGACGGCAGGCGCGTACTGGGCGATGAACTGGGGCGCCAGGACCGGGATCGCGACACGCCCGGCGATCTGGGCCAGGTACACCGAGCCGAGCAGCGCCGCGTGGTAGCTGGTCCCGCAGCCGACGAGGTACAGGTGGCGGGCGTGGCGCATCCGCTCGACCAGGGGCTCCACGTCCGCGCTCGCGTCGAGGAGGTGGAGGAGCTCGAGGGCCACCTGCGGCTGCTCGTGGATCTCCTTGAGCATGAAGTGCGGGTAGCCGCCCTTGCGCGCCGCGTCCATCGTCTCGCGCACGGTCTCGACGGGGCGCTCGAGCACCTCGCCGTCCCCGACCGAGCGCACCTCCGCGCGGTCGGCCCACAGGGTGACGATCTCGCCGTCGCCGAGCCGGATCACGTCGCGCGTCAGCG